>NZ_JBFBBY010000215.1:0-5322 GCF_040682875.1 Amycolatopsis sp. NPDC051071
GTTGAACGCGTTCTCGATCACCTTCAGTGACCGCTGGCCGGGAGCTGAGACCTACTGACAACCACGGCCGGAAACACCGTTCGCGTTACAGTCCCCCGCTAAACGCAGGTCGGGCAGGGATAGCGACCGGAGCGCGTTTAGCGGGCTAAACGCGCTCCGGGGGGCAGCGCGGGGGTCAGTAGTAGTAGGGGAAGGCTGACCAGTCGGGGGCTCGCTTCTCCAAGAAGGAGTCGCGGCCCTCGACGGCCTCGTCCTGCATGTACGCGAGCCGCGTGGTCTCGCCGGCGAAGAGCTGCTGGCCGACGAGGCCGTCGTCGGTGAGGTTGAACGCGTACTTCAGCATCCGCTGCGCCGTCGGCGACTTGCCGTTGATCGCCCACGCCCACTCCAGCGCTTCGGCCTCCAGGTCCGCGTGCGGGACGGCGGAGTTGACCGCGCCCATCGCCCGCATCTGCTCGGCCGTGTACTCGCGGCCGAGGAAGAAGATCTCCCGCGCGAACTTCTGCCCGACCTGCTTGGCCAGATACGCCGAGCCGTAGCCGCCGTCGAAGGAGCCGACGTCGGCGTCGGTCTGCTTGAACCGCGCGTGCTCGGCCGAAGCGAGCGTGAGGTCGCACACCACGTGCAGCGAGTGCCCGCCACCCGCCGCCCACCCCGGGACCACGGCGATGACCACCTTCGGCATGAACCGGATCAGCCGCTGGACCTCCAGGATGTGCAGTCGCCCTGCCCTCGCCGGGTCGATCGTGTCCGAGGTCTCCCCATCCGCGTACTGATACCCGGAGCGTCCGCGAATACGCTGGTCACCACCGGAACAGAACGCCCAGCCGCCGTCCTTCGGCGACGGGCCGTTGCCGGTGAGCAGGACGCAGCCGACGTCCGAGCTCATCCGCGCGTGGTCGAGCGCACGGTACAGCTCGTCGACGGTATGCGGCCGGAAGGCGTTGCGGACCTCGGGACGGTCGAACGCGATACGCACGACGCGTTTGCCTGAGCGGCTCTCAGAGGAGCGGTGATAGGTGATGTCGGTGAAGTCGAAACCTTCGACTTCCGTCCACGAGGCGGGGTCGAACAGCTCGGAAACCTGGGCGTCATCCACGTTTGGGAGAATAGGACGTGTGGCCGTGAGTCGTAGTGTGAAACCCGAGGTCTGCCGGTGAATCCTTCCACCGCGCAGGCCAGGGTCATCGTCGACGAACTCGTTCGCAACACCGTCTCCCACGTCGTGCTCTGCCCCGGCTCCCGCAACGCCCCGCTGTCGATCGCGCTGTACGACGCGGCGGCGGCCGGACGCCTCCAGCTGCACGTCCGCATCGACGAACGCGGCGCCGCCTTCCTCGCCCTCGGCATCGCCGCGCGCACCGGACGCCCGGTCGCCGTGCTGTGCACCTCGGGTACCGCGGCCGCGAACTTCCACCCCGCCGTCCTGGAGGCCGACCGCGCGGGTGTCCCGCTGATCGTGCTGACCGCCGACCGCCCGCCCGAGCTGCGGGCCGCCGGTGCGAGCCAGGTCATCGACCAGCACCACCTTTACGGCAACGCCATCCGCTACTTCGACGAGCTGGCCGTCGCCGAACGCCGCGCCGGGCAGAACTCGTACTGGCGCAGCCAGATCTGCCGCGCCTGGAACGCCGCTTACGGCGAGTGGCGCTGCGGGCCGGTGCACCTGAACATTCCGTTCCGCGAGCCACTCGTGCCGGACATCGACGATGACGGTGAGTGGTACGAGTCACTCGAAGGGCGTCCCGACGGCGCTCGCTGGACGGAGCTTCCCGACTTCGGCGCGCTTCCCTCGTTCGTGGTGCCCTCGGCTCGTACGGGCCTGGTCATCGCGTGCGACACCGGCGTCCAGGCCGCCAGCGAATGGGCCGAACTGCATGGCTGGCCGGTGGTTTCGGAGACCGGCGGCATCGGGCTGGCCGGTGCGACGGCGATCTCGTCCGGCGCGTGGCTGCTCGGCGTCGAGGAGTTCATCTCGCGGCACAAGCCCGAGCAGGTGCTGTGCATCGGCCGTCCGACGGTGTTCCGCCAGGTCCAGCGGATCCTGTCCGATCCCGAAGTCGAGGTGCTGCTGGTCCGGCCCGATTCGGACTGGCCCGCGCCCGCGCATAACGTCCGCCAGGTCGGGCAGTGGTTCGACGAACCGACCAAACCCGCCGACCCGGAGTGGCTCGCGAGCTGGCAGCGCGCGGACAAGGCCGCGTCGGCGGCGGTCGCCGAGGCGCTGGCGACGGAACCGTGGCCGAGCGGCCTGCGCCTGGCCTCCGAGCTGATCGACGCGGTCCCGGAGGGGTCGCTCCTGGTCGTCGGCTCGTCCAACCCGACCCGCGACGTCGCGCTCGCCGGACGGCTGCGGCCGGACGTGCTGGTGCACCGCAACCGCGGTGTCGCCGGTATCGACGGCATGGTCTCGACCGCGATCGGCGCCGCGACCGTCCACAGGGGACATTCGTACGCCTTGCTCGGCGACCTGACGTTCCTGCACGACGCGAGTGGCCTGCTGACCGGGCCCGCGGAGCAGCGCCCTGATCTGACGATCGTGGTGCTCAACGACGACGGCGGCGGCATCTTCTCCCTGCTGGAGCAGGGCGCGCCCGAGCACAACGCCAGCTTCGAGCGCGTCTTCGGCACGCCACATGGCGCCGATCTCGGCGCGCTGTGCGCGGGCTATCGCGTCCCGCATGTCGTCGCCGAGACGCTCACCGAGTTCCGTGCCGCGCTGAAGCCCGCTCCCGGTCTTCGCGTGGTGGAGGTCCGAGTGGACCGGACGCGCCACCGCGAACTGCACGTGCGCCTCCGTACGGCGGTGTCGTCGGCTGTGCGGGCTGTCTGAATTGACTCGCGTGCGAAGCACGTCCGTTGAGGGCGGGGGCATGGATGGAGTTTTTGGTCTCAGTCCAGGGGTAGGAACCCTTCCTTTGGGCGTGTCTCTCCGGTGATCACCTGGCTACGTTCGAGCGCGGTGACAAATCCTGGGAGGGATTCGCAATGCGTTTGAACACTCGCGCCGGCTTCGCCGGTTTGACCGCGGGCGTCGTCTCGGTGCTGCTCGTGGGCACCGCGGCCGCCGCACCCGCGCCCGGCTCGATCGGCATCGGTGACCCGTACTACCCGCATGCGGGCAACGGCGGCTACGACGTCGGGCACTACGACCTCAGACTGACCTACGCGCCCTCGACCGACCTGCTGTCCGGGGCCACGACGATCCTGCTGACCGCGACACAGGACCTCTCGCGGTTCAACCTCGACTTCGGCCTGAAGGTGTCGAGCGTCCGGGTCAACAACCGGCCCGCGCGGTTCGCGACGTCGACCGACGGCACCGGCGAGCTGAGCGTCACGCCGGCCACGCCGCTGAAGAAGGGCCAGACGGCGACCGTCGTCGTGGCCTACGCGGACACGCCGTCGAAGGTGAAGATCGACGGCATCACCGCCTGGAAGAAGACCCCGGACGGCGCGCTGGCCGTCGACGAGCCGCAGAGCGCGGCCTGGTGGTTCCCGTCCAACGACCACCCGACCGACCTGGCCACCTACGACATCTCGGTCGAGGTCCCGAACGACGTCGCCGCGCTGTCGAACGGGACGCTCGTGCGCAAGACGGTGCAGCGGCCCGGCTGGACGCGCTGGAACTGGCGCAGCACCAAGCCGCAGGCGCCGTACCTGACGTCGCTGGAGGTCGGCAAGTTCGAGGTGAACGAGCAGACCACGCCGGACGGCAAGCCGTTCATCACCGCTTACGGCGCCGACCTCGGCGAATCGCTCGGCGCGGCGAAGACCAGCGTCGAGCGGACGCCGGAGATCACCGAGTTCCTCGCCTCGAAGTTCGGGCCTTACCCGTTCGAGGCGCAGGGCGGCGTCGTCACCACCGGCATCACCTTCGCGCTGGAGAACCAGACGCGGCCGGTGTACGGCGCCCGTGCGTTCCGCTCCGGCTCGAACACTTCGGTCGTCGCGCACGAGCAGGCGCACCAGTGGTTTGGCGACAACGTCACGCTCGGCAAGTGGAGCGACATCTGGCTGAACGAGGGCTTCGCGTCCTACGCGGAGTTCCTGTGGTCGGAGGAGACCGGCGAGGGCACGGCCGACGAACTCGCGCAGTACATCTACGACTCGGCGTCGGCCGAGGACCCGTTCTGGCAGGTCCTGCCCGCCGACCCGGGCGAGGAGAACCAGTTCGACGCGGCCGTCTACGACCGCGGCGCGCTCGCCGTGCACGCGTTGCGCAAGGCTGTGGGTGACGACACGTTCTTCCGGATCCTGAAGACCTGGCAGCAGGTGAAGTCGCACAAGCCGGCGGTGATCCCGGAATTCATCGCGCTGGCGGAGAAGATCTCGGGCAAGCCGCTGTACGACCTGTTCCAGACCTGGCTCTACACCAAGGGCAAGCCCTCGGTGAGTCCTAACGGGACCCCGGTTTCGGCACTTCGGGCCGCTGCGGCGCCTGTCGAGCCGAAGTCGTACTCGAAGATCAAGGCGACCCACGAATTGCTCGGCGAGCGACACGCCCACTGATGGGTAGCGCTACGCTCGCGGCGTGACGGCCAAAGCGGAGCGGGTGAGGCGCATCGGGTGGTATGCCGCCCTCGTTGTCGCCTCACTCGTGACCGTCCTCTGTGTCTCGCTGGCGTTCGCCGCCATCCGCAACGACAGCTCGATCGAAGCGGAACTGGGCCAGGCGACGGCGCAGGTCGAGTCGGTGACCTTCGACCGGACGATCATCAACTACGCCACCCCGGACGGCATCGTGCACAGCCCGGCCAACGGCGTCCTCTACCCGGCAGGGCTGGCCGCCGGGCAGCTGGTGAACATCGAGTACGACGTCGGCGACCCGGAACTCGCGCGGGTGGCCGGACGGTCGGCGGCCACCACGCTGCTGCCGCTGGGCAGCATGATCTTCTTCACCTGGCTGGTCGCCGGGCCGCTGCTGTGGTGGATCCGGCGGCTGAACACCCGGTCGCGGGCCGAGCTGCCCGCCTGATCACGCGAGTCCCGCCCTCCAGCACGCGTGTTCCCCCTTCAAGCACGCGAGTTACGTGCTCAAGCACGTGAGTTACGCCTTCCAGCACGCGAGTTACGCCTTCAAGCACGTGAGCCGTCCGGATCAGTCACGCGAGCTTGCTGTGCGGAACCGGCGAACACGCGTGGCCAAACGCGGAACTTGCGTGCTTGGAGCCGGGACTTGCGTGCTTGGAGGCGGGACACGCGTGCTTGGAGGGGGAACTCGCGTGCTGGAGGGCGGAACTCGCGTGCTGGAGGGCGGAACTTGCGTGCTGGAGGGCGGAACTCGCGTGCTTGGAGAGGGAACTCGCGTGCGGGAAGGCGTAC
>NZ_JBFBBY010000215.1:5417-11273 GCF_040682875.1 Amycolatopsis sp. NPDC051071
CGGAACACGCGTGCTTGGAGAGGGAACTTGCGTGCTGGAGGGCGGGACTCGCGTGCTTGGAGGGGGAACTCGCGTGCGGGAAGGCGGAACACGCGTGCTTGGAGAGGGAACTTGCGTGCTGGAGGGCGGGACTCGCGTGCTTGGAGGGGGAACTCGCGTGCGGGAAGGCGGAACACGCGTGAGCAGGCGCGGCACTCAGCCGACGGACGCCTGCCACCACCCCAGCACCTCGTCGGCCACTCCCGGAGCCGCCACCAGTAGCGCGTCCACCGGCAGGGCCGAGTCGTCGCCGTGCCGGTCCAGCACCACGGCCCCGGCTTCGATGGCCAGCGCGACCGACCCGGCGACGTCCCATTCGCGGTAGCTGTGCAGTACCGCGGCGGCCGCGTGACCCAGCGCGACCTGCGCGATCGCCAGCGCCGCCGAGCCAAGCACCCGCACCCCGGCGTGCGCGGCCGCGGCGCGTTCGATGAACGCGCTCATCCCCGGCCAGACGCCCTTTCGCGTGAGCTCCGTGCACACGATCGCCCCGGCCGTCCCGTAGCGGTCGGTCAGCTTGATCGGTTTGCCGTTCGCGCGGGCGCCGCGGCCTCGGGCGGCGGCGTAGATCTGCGCGCGGTAGGGGTCGGCGACGACGCCCACCACCGGTCCCGAAGCGTCGATCAGCGCGAGGCTGTAGGCGCACCATGGCACCCCGGCGACGTAGTTCGCGGTGCCGTCGACCGGGTCGACCACCCAGCGGTATTCGGCGACGTCGGCACCGTGGTCGGCACCGAATTCACCGCCGACCACGGGGATACCGGGAAATTCCGCGGTCAGCACGCGGCGGGTGTGGCGTTCGAGGATGCGATCGGTGTCGGTGACCCAGTCGAAGGGTGAGTCCTTCAGATCGGGGTGCGCGCCCCGGCCGGCGGTCGCGGTGATCACGTCGGTCGCGTCGTTGGCCAGCCGTCCGGCGACTTCGAGGGCCCTGGACAGCAACCCGGGCTCGACGGGTTGAGGCGGCCTAGACGACAGAAGGGTCATGCCTGCCTAGTGTGGCCGAAACTGGTTTCCGGAACACGACCTTGAGATGACATGTCGTCTGTTCCGTTTTTGTTGGTATGGGTGTCACAACCGGATGCCACAGTGAGGCCGTGCGAGTCGCGATAGTCACCGAAAGTTTCCTGCCCCAGGTGAACGGCGTGACCAACTCCGTGCTCCGCGTCGTGGAACACCTCCGCGACCGTGCGCACGACGTGCTGATCATCGCCCCGGGACCGGGTCCGTGCGAGTACCTCGGCGCCCCGGTCGTGCGCATCCCCGCCCTCGACTTCCCCGGCGTGAACTCCCTTCCGATCGGCGTGCCGACCAGGACCGTGCTGACCGCGCTGGCCGATTTCCGGCCGGACGTGGTGCATCTGGCGTCGCCGTTCGTGGTCGGTGCCCGCGGGCTCGCCGCGGCGAGACGGCTGCGTGTGCCGTGCGTCGCGGTGTACCAGACCGACATCGCCGGTTTCGCCGCCGCGTACGGCTTCGGTATCGCGGCCAAGGCGGCCTGGCGTTGGGTGCGGCGCCTGCACTCGCGGGCCGACCGCACGCTCGCGCCGTCGTCGGACTCGGTGGAAAAGCTGAAACTGCACGGGATCCCGAGGGTGCACCGGTGGGCGCGTGGCGTCGACATCGAACGGTTCTCGCCGGTGCACGCCGACCCCGCCTTGCGTGCGGAACTGGCTCCGGACGGCGAACTGCTGGTCGGTTTCGTCGGCAGGCTCGCGCCGGAAAAGGAAGTCGAACGGCTGACCGCGCTGGCCGGGATCGACGGGATCCGAGTGGTCGTCATCGGCGACGGCCCGGAACTGCCGATGCTCCGCGAACGGATCCCCGGTGCGGCGTTCCTCGGCGCTCGATACGGCGAAGAGCTTTCTGCCGCGTACGCGAGCCTCGACGTCTTCGTCCACACGGGACCGCACGAGACGTTCTGCCAGGCCATCCAGGAGGCGATGGCGTCCGGGCTCCCGGTACTCGCGCCGGACGCGGGCGGCCCGAAGGACCTGGTCCTGCCCGGCCGCACCGGGTTCCTCCTGCCCGCCGACCGCGCCGGGTTCGCGACGGCGCTGGTGGACAGGATCGACGACCTGCGCGACGACGCGTTGCGCGCCAGGCTCGGGGAGAAGGCACGCAAGGTGGTGCTGGGCCGCACATGGCCCGCAGTCTGCCGGGAACTGGTCGGCCACTACGAGGCCGTCCAGGGCAAAGTCGCCCGCGCGGCTTGAGAGAGAGGCAGCGGCCGGGAAAGTCTCCCTCGCGCCTGGCCACGGTCGGTAGAGGGAATGCTGTCCGCACTCGCCTGATTACCCGAAGATCATTTGTATCTCTTTTGTACATCCGGCCTCCATCGTCCCCCTCAGCCATCGAGCGAGAGGACGGCACGTGAGGTTCGAAGTACTGGGGACGTTCACCATCACTTCCGGTTCGCGGTCGGTCCCGCTGCGTGGACGGATGAGAAGAACACTGCTCGGAGTGCTGCTGGTCCGGGCGAACACCTTCGTGCCGGTGGACGTGCTCACCGAAGCCCTGTGGGAGAGCCGCTGGGAGCCGCGGGCGGTGCCGAAGCTGCACTGGCACGTCCACAAGCTGCGGCAGGCCCTGCCCGAGGCTGACCGGCTCGGGTTCGACAACGGCGGCTACCGCCTGGAGGTCCACCCCGGCGAACTCGACGTCGAGACCTTCGAGACGCTGGGCAGCCAGGCGCTGAAGTCCTCGGATCCCGCGCAGCGCGTGTCCTTGATCCGGCAGGCCCTCGCGCATTGGCAAGGCGCGCCGTACGAGGGTTTGGACGTCCCGCTGCTTTCGGACGAGACCATGCGGCTCGCCGAACACCGCCTGGCCCTGCTCGAAGAGCTCTACCAGGCGGAACTGGCCCTCGGACGGCATGCGAGCGCGGCCGTGGAACTCGCGGATCTGGTGCGGCGGCATCCGCTGCGGCAACGTGCCCAGTATCTCCTGATGGACGCGCTCTGGCGGGCCGGGCGCACGTCCGACGCGCTGGCAGCCTACCGGCGCGCTCGCCGGGTGTCGATCGGTCAGCTCGGCCTCGAACCGGGGCCGGAACTGCGGTTCCTGGAGCGGCGGATCCTCGCGGGTGATGCGGCGGGAGCCGGTGTGTCACCGGCTCCCGCGTTATTCGGCCAGGTGCGATACGTCAGATGACGCGGAGGTACAGGTAGACCGTCGATCCCTTGTGGGCCTTGTCGAAGGTCTTCTTGGTGCCTTCACCGCCCGCGCGGACGGTGCCGAAGCTGGCGCCGTCGTAACCCCAGGTGCCGTAGACCTCGGCGGCCTTGCCGTCGGCGTCGGTGTCCTTGACCCAGCCCTGGACGCGGATCTTGCCTGCCGCGCAGGTGATGGTCCAGCCGGCCGCACCGCCGTTGACGGACGGAGCCTTCGTGTCACCACAGGTGCCCTGGATGACCACGACGCCATCGGTGGAGGCGGGAGCAGCAATCGACGGGGCGGCGCTCAGCAGCGCGCCGCCGATGACGGCGCCGGTCAGCGCGGCCGTGACGGCCGTCTTCTTCACGAAGCTCATCTCGTTGCCTTTCTCAACCGGCGGGCTGTTTCCCGCCGCTGAGAACCAGAGTGTCTGCCTTCGCTTTGCCGTTACTTTGCTGTCCGATTACCTCGGTCGAATGGTCTGAACGACTTCGTCCGGGGCGCGGAGTGGGTTCACCACAGGACACTCAGGCGCCGAGGTCTAGATTCAGCGGTATGTCCCGAGCGAGTCTTGACAAGGATCCGCACGAAGTCGCCGCCATGTTCGACGACGTCGCGGACGGCTACGACCGCGCGAATTCGTTCATGACCTTCGGCTTCGACCGCCGCTGGCGTACCACCACCGCACGGGTGCTGGACGCCAAACGTGGCGAGAAGGTGCTGGACCTCGCGGCGGGCACGGGTGTGTCCACCGTCGAGTACGCACGCAACGGAGCCTGGTGCCTCGCCGCGGACTTCTCGGTCGGCATGCTCAAGGCCGGCAAGCATCGCGGCGTGCCGATGGTCGCCGCCGACGCGTTGAAGCTTCCGTTCGCCGACGACAGCTTCGACGCGGTCACCATCTCGCTCGCCCTGCGGAACTTCGTCGACACCAAGGCCGCACTCACCGAGATCGCCCGTGTGGTCAAACCGGGCGGGCGCCTGGTCATCTGTGAGGTGTCGACGCCCACATTCCCGCCGATCCGGTTCCTGCACCGGAAGTTCATCGCGAAGCTGCTCACCTGGGTCGGCAGCCGGACCTCGTCGAACCCCGAGGCCTACTCCTACCTGGCCGAATCCATGCTGGCTTGGCCGGATCAGCGGACGCTCGGTGAGATCATCGCGAGTGCCGGGTGGACCGAGGTGGAGTGGCTGAACCTCACGTTCGGCGTCGTCGCCATCCACCGTGCGAAGAAGCCCGCATAACACGGGCTTCGCCCGGCTGTAGATTCGAATCATGACCCGTCGCAACGCAGACCACGACGCCGAAGTCATCGTCGTCGGTGCCGGACCGGCCGGCTCCACCGCCGCCACGTACCTCGCCCGCGCGGGCGTCGACGTGTTGCTGCTGGAGAAGACCGAGTTCCCGCGCGAGAAGGTGTGCGGCGACGGCCTGACCCCGCGCGGTGTCAAGCAGCTCATCGACCTCGGCATCGACACCAGCGAGGACGCGGGCTGGGTGCACAGCCGCGGCCTGCGGATCCTCACCGGCGAGCTGACCCTCGAACTCGACTGGCCGGACCTGACGAGCTACCCGCCGTACGGCGTTTCCCGTACCCGCCAGGACTTCGACGACCTGCTCGCGAAGACAGCGGTCAAGGCGGGTGCGCGGCTTTACGAGCGCACGACCGTCACCGGTGCGATCACCAGCCCGACCGGCCGCGTGATCGGCGTCGAGGCGAAGGTCGGCCCGGAGAAGACGCCGGTGAGCTACCGCGCTCCGCTGGTGCTGGCCTGCGACGGCGTCTCCGCGCGGCTCGCGCTGAGCGTCGGCATCCAGAAGAACGAGAAGCGCCCGATGGGCGTCGCGGTGCGGCAGTACTACAAGAGCCCGCGCCACGACGACCCGTTCATCGAGGGCCATCTGGAACTGTGGGATCGCTCCGACCCGCGCGACCCGAAGCTGCTGCCCGGCTACGGCTGGGCGTTCCCGCTCGGTGACGGCACGGTGAACGTGGGCCTCGGCATGCTGTCGACGTCGGCCGCGTTCCGGGGCACCGACTACCGCGCGCTGCTGCGCCAGTGGCTCGACGGGACGCCCGAGGAATGGGGTTACCGCGAGGAGAACGCCATCGGCAAGGTCGGCGGCGCCGGTCTCCCGATGGGCTTCAACCGCACCCCGCACTACCGCGACGGCCTCCTGCTCCTCGGCGACGCGGGCGGCATGGTCAGCCCGTTCAACGGCGAGGGCATCTCGGCCGCGATGGAGTCCGCGCAGCTGGCGTCGGAGTTCGTCGTACAGGCGCTCGCGCGGCGCGAAGGACCTTCGCGTGAGCGGGCGCTTGAGGGCTACCCGCGTGCCGTCGGGGAGCTGATGGGCGGGTATTACCGGCTCGGCAACGTCTTCGCGAAGCTGATCGGGAAGCCGAAGATCATGCATGCCGCGACGAAGTACGGGCTGCGGATCAACTCGATCCTTCCGCTGGTCTACAAGGGACTCTCGGGTTGCTACGACGCCAAGGGCGGGGACGGCGTCGACCGCCTCATCGCCGCTTTGGCGCGGGCCACCCCCACTCCGCGCTGAGCCGCAATGCCAGGAACTTAGGCGGCTCTGGGTTGGGCTGGGTTTGCTGGTGTGGTGGTTGTGTCTTGTTTGGTGGGGGTGGGTGTGGTGGTGATGTG
>NZ_JBFBBY010000216.1:0-11120 GCF_040682875.1 Amycolatopsis sp. NPDC051071
GGGGCCTTCATGTACTTCAGGCGAGCACGGGCCCCACTACCTGAGCCCCGGGGCTATTCGTCGTCCTCTTCGGGCGTGGTCGGGACTTGTTTGCGCGCGACGTAGATGAGCAGCCCGATGATCACCACGGGGCCGACGAAGATCAGGATCTCGTCCCAGCCGCCCTGGTGCATCATCATCACCCGCGCCGCGATGGTCATGAGCCGGAGACCAGTGCGATCCCGAGCGCGGTGTAGGCGATCATCAGCGCCAGCATCGGGTACTGGCCCACCTTGACGTAGTTCGCGCGCAGCACGCCGACGGAACGGTCATGCGCCGAGGTTACGGCGAGAACGTGCCCGGCGACGATTCCGGCGATCTGCACCAGCGCGATCACGCCGGTCGAAACGACCGTGTAGTCGATCGCGCGGCCAAAACCCTGCTGGCCGGAGAACACGGCGAACGAGAAATAGTGCGCGACCGTGTAGCCGACCATGATCGGGATCAGCGACGGCGCGAACGCGGGATACGGGTCGAAACCGCGCCGCAGATATGGCCTGGTCAGGGCGATGGCGCCGGCGTAGGCGCCATAGGTGAGCGCGATACAGGCCGCGAGACCGGCGGTGCCGCCGAGGACGCCGGCGTCCAGCGACGTCCAGAAGGGGAGCCGGGTCAGCCCGTCGAACGCCGTCGAGCCGAGCACCACCAGGATCAGCGCCGTCAGCCAGGGCGCGGGGGAGACAGTGAGCAGGCCGTCCAGCGGGTTTCGGAGCACGAGCCGTCCGTCGGCGCGCCTGCCGAAGGGGGAGAGGGCGGCGATCAGGCGGGCGTAGACCTCGAAAGCGTCACCGCGGTCGAACCAGCGTGGCCCGAAGACCACCCCTAGCGCAATGTGTATAACGGCATATACGGCGCCAAAAAGAGCGATTGCTCGCGGCGAGTCCGAATGTGGGAAGACCAGTTCCAGCCACAAGAACGCCAAGAGGCCGACGATCGCGGGCAGGTAGCCCAGTCGTTCCGGGAGTTCCCGGTGCCGGGCCGGGAACAGCGAAGCGACTGTCCTGAGTGGATTCAGCCGGGTCCACACCGGACCGAACAGCAGGGAGAGTGGCACGAGGCCGACCCAGAACCAGACGTAAAACCACGCGGGGGCGAGGTTGTCCGCCGAACTGTCCGGACCGGCCCACGCCACGGCGAGAAAGCCCGCGAACAACGCGACGCCGAGTACTCGCAGCGTGATCCGGGTGAACGCGCTGTCCACGAATCCTTGTAGGCCAAGGGGGAGCGCGCGGCCGGCGTCGGCGCCGCGAAGTTTCGGTTCCTTCCAGAGAACCGTGAGCGCGAAGAAGGAGACCACGACGGCCGCCGCTCCCGCGTAGAGCGCGAGCCACAGCGGGACCGGGAGATCGGACCGGCCGCCGAGACCGTGCGCCAGGATCATCCGCTCACCCGGAGCTTGGTCACCGCCGCGCCGCTCTTGTGCAGTTCCACCTCGAAGATGCCGTCGATGTTCGCGGTGAACGACACGGTCCCCGGGACGCCGGGAGCGAGCTGGGCGGCCTTGTCGTAGCCGTGGACATGTAGTTCGTCCGCCTGGTCAGAGGTGACCTCCAGCGCGACGTTCTCGCCGGTGCGCACCGCGACCTCTTCGGGACCCGCCGTGCGCTTGCCCTCGGCAATCGAGAACTTCACGGTCCGCGTTCCGGTGTCCGGCGCCGGTTCGGAACCGGTCGATCCCGAACAGCCCGTCACGGCCAGCAGTGCGGCCACGGTGATTCCGCAGATCCCGCCGATCCTCCGCATCGAGGTCCTTTCAAGTCGTACGCCCCACCTTGCCCGGCGGGGACCTTGCCTCTATCGTGTTACCCCAAGGTAACAGTTACTTAGGTTAGCAGGAAGGCGAGCAAGGTGTTCTTGGCTCAGGAGAGCCCGCCTGCCGGCGGCGCGCAATTCGGGCAGATCGTGATCGCGGGCCTGATGTTCACCGCGGTCTTCCTGCCATTGGCTGTTTTCGTCCTCCGCGAACGGGCGGGGAAGCGGACCGTCTTCGGCCGGATCGCCGACTGGATGGGTGACTTCAGCGGTTTGCCACGGTGGGCCGCCCTGCCGATGGTCGTCGCGTTCCTCTCGGGGATGTCGGCGCTGATCGGCGTCTACTGGGACGTGCCGATCCATATGGAACTCGGCCGCGACGAAGGTCCGCTCGCGAACCCGTCGCACTACCCGATCTACTTCGGACTGATGGGTATCTTCGCCGCCGGTGTGCTCAGCGCGACCCTGGCGACGAAGGACCTGCCCAAGCGCACGTTCAAGATCGGTCCGCACTGGCGGGCGCCGATGGGCTCCATCCAGATGATGGCGACCGGTCTGGTCGGTATCGCGGGATTCCCGCTCGACGACGTCTGGCACCGGTTGTTCGGCCAGGACGTCACCGAATGGGGCCCGACCCACGTCCTCATGATCGGCGGCGGCGTCTGCGTGGTGCTCGGTCTGCAGTTACTGCTCGGCGAGGCCCGCCAGGTCGGTGCGACCGGGCCGATCGTGCGGCTGCTCGGCCCGGTGCTCGCCGGTGCTTGGATGATGGGCGCGTCGGCGTTCCTGATGGAGTTCGACCTCGGCGTCCCGCAGTTCCCGATGCTGTCGCAGGTCGTGCTCGTCGGGCTGATCGGCGCCTGGACGCTGACCTACGGACGGCTGTCCTGGGGCCCCGGCGGCGCGCTGATCGTTGTCGCGGTCTTCCTCGCGTCGCGTGCCTCCTTCACCATTATCCCGCTGTTCGCCGACCTCCACGTCGCGTCGCTGCTGCCGTACGTCGCCGAGGCGGTGATCATCGAGATCGTGGCACTGGCGATGCGTAACCGCCAGGGGTACGCGTTCGCCGCTGTCGCCGGTCTCCTCGTGGGGACGGCCGGGATGCTCGCCGAGGCGGCGTTCACCCACTGGCTGATGCCGAACCCGTGGCCGAACGCGGATCTGCCGTTGTTCGTGCTGTTCGGGACCGGTGCGGCGCTCGCGGGCGCGTTCATCGGCGTCTGGCAGTACCAGCGGGTCGAAGAGACGGCGACCCTGGTGCCCGCGACCGGTCCCCGGCACGTGATTGGTCTCGTCGGCGCGCTGGGTGCGGTCGCCCTGATGTCGTCGGTCGCGGTCCCTGGCGACCCGGAACCCGGGTTCACCGCCGACGTCCGGCTGACCGAGGCCGCCGTGGGGCTGCCGATCTCGGATCCGCACGGCGGCGGCACGCCCCGCTGGGTGGACGCGACCGTCACGATCTCCCGGCCCGACCTTGCCGACGACGCCGTATGGCTGAACGGCTTTTCCTGGCAGGGCGGCGACTTCTTCACCGCGCCGCTGGTGAAGATCGGCGAGGGCGTGTACCGCACGGCTCAGCCGCTGCCGGTGTTCGGCCAGTGGAAGACCGGGATCCGCGTGCATGTCCCGAACCGGATGATGGGGCTCGCCCCGATCTACGCGCCTGCCGACCCGGCCGCGAACGCGCCGGCGATCGACGCCGCGTCCGGCCCGCGTGAGTTCATGTCGGAGATCGATTTCCTGCAGCGGGAGCGGAAATCGGAGACGCCTGCCGTGCTGTGGACGGTCGCCTACGTCACCGTCGGGCTCATCTTCGCCGGTATGTGGGCACTGTTCGCGTGGCTCTACGCGGCCGCCGCCACCGCTCGGCGTCGTGAGGCCACCGTCAGCTGAAACCGGAGTGTGGCCGCCGGGTCGTTGCGCGACACGGCGGCCACTTTGCTGTCCGGTATCGATTGAGCATCATCGCGCGCAAGCGTTCTGCAAGCGCGCTCTCCTTGAATGCCCAGGACACAGCGGTTATGCCCTCGTCATACGCCTGAATGGTGACCTAACGCGATGCTGATCTGACGTACAGTTACTTTTGACCACGTGACGGCGTCTTTCGTGCACGTCGGGTATTGGGGAGTCATTGCGCGGTTACCGCGACATGTGGTTACTTTTCCGCTTCGGGGGTTGGATACAGCGAGTTTCGATGGGGTGGTCTTCGTGCGCACAGAGCGTTTTCCCAGGCGACGACGTGGTCTTCGCGTGGTCGCGGTCCTCGCCGCTTCGGCGGTCGCGACGGTGCCGTTCGTGCCCGTCGCGGCGGCGCAGCAGCAGGGCAAGGTGCTGCGGGTGGCGCTCACGACCGGGATCGACCACCTGAACCCGTTCACCGCCGCGCTGTCGGCGGCGACGCAGGTCGGCCGGTTCAACTACGAGTTCCTGACCCTGCCGTCGGCCGAGGACACCCAGCCCACCGGCGGGGTCGCGGAGTCGTGGAAGACCTCGGACGACAAGCTCACCTGGACCTTCACCATCCGTCAGGGGATGAAGTGGTCCGACGGCAAGCCAGTGACCGCGCAGGACCCGGCGTACACGTTCCAGCGGATGCTCGACGACGAGAACGCCCGGACCGCGAACGGCAGCTACGTCGGCAACTTCGCGTCGGTGTCGGCTCCGGACGACAAGACGCTGGTCATCAAGACCAAGGCACCGCAGTCGAGTATGACCTCGCTCGACGTCCCGATCGTGCCCAAGCACATCTGGGAGCCGATCAAGGACCTCAACGCCCCCTCGACCGACGAGATGGCCGTCGTCGGCGTCGGCAGCGGGCCGTACCTGCTGACCGAATACAAGAAGAACGAGTTCGTGAAGTTCAAGGCGAACAAGGACTACTGGCGCGGCGCCCCCAAGGTCGACGAACTGCAGCTGCTGCAGTTCAAGGACGCCGAGGCGGCGGTGAACGCGCTGAAGCAGGGCGAGGTCGACGTCATCAACCGGCTCACCCCGACCCAGTTCGACGCGCTCAAGAGCGAGAAGGACATCACCACGAACAAGGCGCCCGGGCGCCGGTACAACGAGCTCATCATCAACTTCGGCGTCAAGAACGTGGTCGACCAGCCGATCGGTGACGGCAACCCGCTGCTGAAGGACATCCGCGTCCGCAAGGCGATCGCGCAGGCCATCGACACCGACACCATCGTCGGAAAGGTGATGAACGGCTACGGCCAGCCGGGAACCGGCGTCGTCCCCGCGATCTACAAGGCCTACACCTGGTCCCCGTCCGGCACCGAGAAGACCAAGTACGACATCGGCGCCGCGAACGCGACCCTCGACCAGGCCGGTTTCGCGAAGGGCCAGGACGGCATCCGCGTCGCCCCCGGTGGTGCGAAGCTGGAGTTCCGCCTCGCCGGGCACGCCAACCGCCCGTTCGACCAGCGCACCGCACAGTTCGTCGGGGGCTGGCTCAAGGACATCGGCATCGGCGTCAAGCAGGAACTCGTTTCCGACGACGAACTCGACGACCGCACCACCGCCGGTAACTACGACCTGGCGATCTCCGGCTACGGCACGTCGCCCGACCCGGACTACGCGCTGTCGCTCAACACCTGCGCCGGCCGCCCGAACGCCCAGGGCAACGGCGGCACCTCGGCGACCTTCTTCTGCGATCCGCAGTACGAAGAGCTGTACAAGAAGCAGCTGACCGAGTTCGATCCGGCCAAGCGCGCCGAGATCGTCAAGCAGGCACAGGCCGTGCTGGCGAACCAGTACGTCGACGTCGTCCTGGACTACGACAACGTGCTCGAGGCCTACCGCTCGGACAAGTTCGCGTCGTTCACCAAGCAGCCGCAGCCCGAGGGCGCGATCCTAGAGCAGTCCGGCTACTGGGGCGTCTACGGCGCCACCCCGGCGAGCGCCACTCCGGCGGGCGCCACCCCGGCGGGTTCGGAAGACAGCGGCAGCAACACCGGACTGTGGATCGGCATCGGCGCCGTCGTGCTGGTGGTGCTCGTCGGTGGCGGTGTGCTGCTCGGACGGCGCGGCAAGTCCGCGGACGACCGGGAGTAAAGGACCGCGTTGACCCAGGCATCGACTTCCCTCGACCCGTCCTCGGCGCTCGTCGACCCCGACGAGCGCCGGGGCGGGACCGGTACCACCCGGTTCGTCCTCACCAAGATCGGCGAGGCGGTGGCCAGCCTTGTCCTGGTCATCGTTCTCGGCTTCTTCCTGTTCAGGATGCTGCCCGGCGATCCGGTCCGGACCATGGTTCGCGACCGGCCGACCGACGCGAAGATGATGGCGGCACTGCGCGAGCAGATGGGCGTGGACAAGCCCCTGCTGGTGCAGTTCTGGGACTACGTCACCGGTCTGCTGACCGGTGACATGGGCCAGTCCTACATCCTGCGGCAGCCGGTAGCCGGCCTGATCGGTGAACGCCTGTGGCCGACCGTCCTGCTCGTCGGCAGCGCGACGGTACTCGCGATCCTGCTCGGTCTGTGGCTCGGCATCCGGGCGGCGTGGCGACGCAAGAGCACCTTCGACCGCGTCCAGACCGGTATCGCGCTCACGCTGTGGTCGGTCCCGCAGTTCTGGCTGGGGCTCATCCTGCTGGTCGCCACGAACGGGCTCTTCCCCAGCCGAGGTATGCATTCCCCCGACGTCGCACCGGGGTTCTTCAGTGAAGGCCTCGACGTCCTGCACCATTTGGTGCTGCCTTGCCTGACGCTGCTCGTGGTCTTCTACGCCCAGTACATGCTCGTGATGCGGTCGTCTCTCATCGGGGAGATGGACTCCGACTACCTCACCACCGCGCGGGCCAAGGGGCTGCGGGACGAGCTCGTGCGCAAGCGGCACGCCGTGCCCAACGCCCTGCTGCCGACCGTCACGCTCGTCTTCATCCAGTTCGGCATGGTGGTGTCCGGTGCGGTCTCGGTCGAGGCCGTCTTCAGCTGGCCCGGACTGGGACAGCTGCTCTACACCTCCCTCCAGGGGCCGGATCTTCCTCTCCTGCAAGGAGTCTTCGTGGTGCTGGCCGGTGCGGTGGTGCTGATGAACTTGTTCGCGGAACTGCTTTACCGCGTGCTCGACCCGAGGGTGCGGACGACATGACGACAGCGGAGAAACCGAGCGGCATCGTCTGGCGTCGCCGTCGTGAGACGGTGGCGAAACACTGGCGCGAGTTCGCGACCAACAAGGCCGGGCTGACCGGGTTGATCTTCCTCGGCGTCATCACCTTGCTGGCGATCCTGGCGCCGGTCCTGACCGACGAGTCAGGGCTCTACGTCACCAAGGTCACCGGCGGTTCGTTGGAGCCCCCGAGCGCGGAGTTCTGGCTCGGCACCGACATCGACGGGCGATCCGTCCTCCTGATGACGTACTGGGGTGCGAGGATCTCCCTGCTCGTGGGGTTCTCCGCCGCATTCCTCTCGGTGCTGATCGGCACGATCATCGGGATCGCGGCCGCGCATTTCGGTGGCTGGATTTCGAGCCTGCTGCTGCGGTTCACGGACTTCTTCCTGGTGCTGCCGTCACTGGTGCTGGCCGTGGTACTGGCCGCGGTCCTCGACCGGAACACGGCGACCGTGATCATCGCCATCGGCGTCACCGCCTGGCCGAGCACCGCGCGGCTGGTCCGGGCGCAGACCCTGACCATCGAGAGCAGGCCGTACATCGAGCGTTCGAAGGCACTGGGCGGCGGCCACCTGCACATCATCGGCAAACACGTGCTGCCCGGCGTCATGCCGCTCGTGCTCGCCAACACCACGCTCGTCGTCGGCAACGCCGTCATCGCCGACGCCACCCTCGCCTTCCTGGGGGTCGGTGACCCGAACGCCATCTCCTGGGGCGCGATGCTGCAGAGCGCGCTGAACAACGGAGCCATCACCCGGGGTGCCTGGTGGAACCTGCTGCCGCCGGGTATCGCGATCGTCGTGGTGGTACTCGGCTTCACCCTCGTCGGACGCGCGCTGGAGACCGTGCTGAACCCGCGCCTGAAGGGACAGCACTCATGAGCCCCTTGCTGGAACTGAAGAACCTCGGCGTCACCTACGCCACCGGGAGCGGCGAGGTCGCCGCCGTCCGCGGTGTCGACCTCGTGCTCGAACCCGGCGATACCCTCGGGGTGGCGGGGGAGTCGGGCTCGGGGAAGTCGACGGTCGCGATGAGTGTGCTGCGGCTCCTCCCGCGCTCGGCGAAGGTCAGCGGCGAGATCCTGCTCGACGGCGAAGACGTCACGGCCATGAAATGGGGCAGGCTGCGCGCGGTGCGCTGGGCCGAGGCCTCGGTCGTGTTCCAGGGCGCGATGCACGCGCTCAACCCGGTCCGCAAGATCGGGGAGCAGATCGCCGAGCCGATCCGCCTGCACCCGCCCGGTGGCAAGGCGTTGTCCGACGCCGAGGTCCAGGCCAAGGTCACGGATCTGCTCGAACAGGTCGACCTGCCATCCGGCCGGTCCGGCGCGTACCCGCACGAGTTGTCCGGTGGCCAGAAGCAGCGGGTGATGATTGCGATGGCACTGGCCTGCTCGCCGCGGCTGATCATCGCGGACGAGCCGACCACGGCACTCGACGTCATCGTCCAGGCACAGGTGCTCGATCTGCTCGGCAGGCTCGTCGCCGAACAGGGGATCGGACTGATCATGATCAGCCACGACCTGTCCGTGCTCGCCGCGACCTGCCGCCGGATCGCGGTCATGTACGACGGCGAGATCGTCGAGGAACGGCCGAGCGCCGAACTGATGAGCGCGCCGCGGCACGAGCACAGCAAGGCGCTGGCCGCGGCTTTCCCGACCGTGGGTGATCCGGTGTCCCGGTTCGCCCCGGCCACCGGCACGCCACTGCCGCCGGAACCCGAACGCGAGGGCGACCAGCCCGCGTTGCTGGAGGCCGAGGACCTGCGGGTCAGCTTCCGCGACCGGACCGGCAAGCGGATCAACGCCGTCGCCGGGGTGAGCCTGCAGGTGCGCCGGGACGAGATCGTCGCGCTGGTCGGCCAGTCCGGCTCGGGTAAGACAACACTGGCCAGGACGCTGCTCGGGCTGCAGAAACCCGACTCCGGCGCGGTGCGTTACGACGGCAAGCCGGTCCCGCTCCGCGGCGCCGGGCTCAAGGCGTACCGACGGCAAGTCCAGCTTGTCCTGCAGGACCCGACGAGCGCGCTCAACCCGAACCACACGGTGTACGAGGCCGTCGCGGAGGGCCCGCGCATTCACGGCATGGGCGCGAACGAGCGCGAGATCGTCACCAAGGCACTCGAAGCGGCCGAACTGCGGCCCGCCGAGAAGTTCCTGGACCGGCTCCCGCACGAGCTGTCCGGCGGGCAGCGTCAGCGGGTGGTCATCGCGGGCGCGCTCGCGCTGGACCCGGGGGTGATCGTCGCCGACGAGCCGGTGGCGTCACTCGACGCGTCCGTCCGCGGCGAGATCCTCGCGCTGCTGCTGCGGCTGCGGCGTGAGCTGGGTCTCGCCGGGCTCGTGATCACCCACGACCTCGGGCTGGCGTGGAACATCGCCGACCGGGTCGCGGTGATGTACCGGGGGGAGCTGGTGGAGGTCGGTACCGTGGAAGAGGTCCTGCTGGACCCCAAGCACGAGTACACGAAGTCCCTGCTCGCCGCGCTGCCCGGCGGTACCGCCCAGCGAGCGGCGGCTGACCGCTGACCGACGGAATTCCCGTGTCCGAGGCGGGAAACACCCATTGCCGCGCACTCGCACAGGCGCGGTGTGTAACCTCCAATCTCGAAATGGCGACCACGACAGACTCCCCGCAGACGCCCTCGGCCGGTTCGCTCGGCGAGCGGCTCCGGGTGCCTTCCCGGTTCCCGTACCGCACCATCGCGATGGGAACCATCGGCAGCACGCTGCTGATGCTGGCCGCACTCGGCGCCGGTGGCATCCTCATCCGTGACCCGATCCTGGGTCACGGTCCGCTGTCGTGGATCCGCTACGGCCACGGCCGCGTCCTGGCCAACGCGATGCTCTACACCGGCTTCGCGCTGATCATCTGGGCATGGGTCCGGTTGGGCCGCTACGCGCTCGCCGGCCGGATCGGCAGCCGTCCGATCGTGATCGCCGCGGCCTGCTGGATGGCGCCGCTGCTCGTGTCGCCGCCGCTGTTCACCCGCGACGTCTTCTCCTACCTCGCGCAGGGTGCGCAGCTGCTGAACGGGCTTGACCCGTACGCCAACGGCCCGGCCGAACTGGAAGTGCTCCCGGACGTCGTGCAGAACGTCCACCCGCTCTGGCAGACCACGCCCGCCCCGTACGGCCCGCTGTTCCTGCTGGTCGCGAAGGGGATCGTCGCGGTCACCGGCAACGACATGATCGCCGGCGTCATCGCGACCCGCCTGGTGCTGATGATCGGCCTCGTCGGGATGCTGTGGTCGCTGCCGCGGCTCGTCAAACACCTCGGCGGCAAGCTGCCGATCACGCTGTGGCTCGCCATCGCCAGCCCGATGACGGTGATCCACCTCGTCGGCGGTCCGCACAACGACCTGCTGATGCTCGGCTTCCTCACCATCGGCGTACTGGCCGCGCTGGAGCGCAAGCACGTCCTCGCGATCGTCCTGGTCACCATCGGCATGCTGATCAAGCCGACCGCGGCCTGGGCACTGCCGTTCCTGGTCTGGGTATGGGCAAACCACCTGCCCGGTGACCGGAAGGTGGTCAACTTCTTCCGCGCGGGCGCGGCTTCGGTCGGGATCTTCCTCCCGGTGTTCGTCGCGGGAACCTGGATCTCACTGGGCTCGGTGAACCTCGGCTGGCTGACCGGCCTCAAGGCGCCGACGCTCATCGCGAACTGGATGAACTTCCCGACCGGGATCGGCGAAATCTTCTACTCGCTGGTGAACCTGGTGATCGACGTCGAGGTCTCGCCGTTCGTCACCGTGTTCCGCGCGATCGCCATGGTCGGCCTGTTCGTCTTCGCCGGCCGTCAATGGTGGCTGGCCCGCGACGGCGGCAACCCGGCGATCCACCGGATGGCGATCGTCCTGCTGGCAGGCGCGATCGTCCCACCACCTTCGCTGCCGTGGTACCTGACCTGGGGTTTCGTGGTACTGGCCGCCTTCGAATGGCGGCGCCGCAACCTCGCCGTCGTCGTCGCGGTCTCGGTGTTCGTGACGCTGGTGTACTACCCAACCGGTGAGCAGGCGCTGTACGACTGGTGGTTCATGGCGGGCGTCGTCGCGGCGAGTGTCTACGCGGCCGCTTCGCTGCTGCGGCCGGATCCGCTGGGGATCATCGCCGCCTGGCGGGGGAAGCCGGTGGAGCAGTTCCTGCCCGCCGAGGCCCCTCGATCCTGACTTTGCCTATCTCGGTCCTGAAGCGCGTGAAGGCCCCCTTCCCT
>NZ_JBFBBY010000217.1:0-11058 GCF_040682875.1 Amycolatopsis sp. NPDC051071
GAGTGATTTGGGTCGTTAGAACGACCCAAATCACTCACGACCCCCGCAGGCGACGCCACCTGTACCCCTGTCGCCACACCTGTCACTGTCCATAATGGACGCATGTGCTCGGGTGTCGGTGGCCCGCTCGCGTGTTGCGAAAGGCACCTTCGCAACACGCGCAGGTGGTCGGTCCGGAGGCAGCTGTCCGCGTCTATGAAGGATTTGGGACGGTGAGTGTCCCAAATCCTTCATAGACAAGGCGAGATCAGGGCCCCGAGTACTCGCGTTGCCCCTCGATAGCTGGACGCCTTGCGTCACAAGGTGTTCCCCTGAACGATCGGGCCCCGCCGTTCAACTGGTTCCGGGCGGCAGTTGAACGTGAACGAACGCTCGAAGGCGCCGTGCGATTCCAAGGAGACTGACATGACCGAGAGCGGTCGCCGCTGGCGAATCCTCGTGGACCAGGACTCGTGCATAGGTTCTGGAGTGTGTGTGGGGGACCTTCCGCACCGGTTCCGGATCGTCGACGACAGGTCGCAGCCGATCGACGTCGAGATCGGTGCCGACGAGGAGGTGCTTGCCGCCGCCGACTCCTGTCCGCGGGAAGCGATCCGCGTTGTCGACGTGGCGACCGGCGAGGTACTGGCGCCCACCGAATGACCCCGACCTGAACAAGACACCGTGCCCGGCCAGCCGGGTGCGTGGAGGACGTTGATGCAAAGCCGTCGAACGACGAAGGTCGAGAGACTCTCGGCCGACTTCGTCCAGGATTCCTACACGTTGTACGCGCGGTTACGAGACGCGGGCCCACCAAGGGAAGTGATGATGCCGCACGGCATCAAGGTGTGGATGGTGACCCGTTACCACGACGCTCGCGTCCTGCTGGCCGATCCGCGGATCAGCAAGGACGGGCGCCGGGTCAACGAGTTCTTCGCCAGGCACGCCGAGTCGCCGGACAAGGCACCCGCCGCCGTCGACGACGAGCTGGCCGCGCATATGCTCAACAGCGATCCGCCGAACCATGTCAGGTTGCGCAGACTGGTCGGCAAGGCGTTCACCGAGCGGAGGGTGAAACTCCTGCGGCCGCGGATCGAAGAGATCACCGACGAGCTGCTCGACCGGATGGCAGGCAGGCGTGAGGTGGAGCTGATCGAGGAGCTGGCCGCCCCGCTGACCATCACCGTCCTCGCCGAACTGCTCGGCGTGCCGTCCGAGAATCGTCAGGTCTTCCGTTCCTGGACCAACACCCTCGTCGGGGCCAGCCACACCGCGGAGGAGGTGGCCACGGCTTCGGCCGCGGTGGCCAGGTTCACCGAGGACCTGATCGACGCGAAACTCGCCGACCCGGGCGACGACATGTTCAGTGCCCTGGTCCAGGCCACCGAGGAGGGGGACAGGCTCAGCAAGGACGAGTTGGTGGCCATGGTCTTCCTGCTCGTGGTGGCCGGGCACGACACCACGTTGAGCATGCTCGGCAACGGGGTGTACGCCTTGCTCCGCCATCCGGACCAGCTCGCCAGGTTGCAGGCGGATCGATCGCTGTTGCCCGCCGCGGTCGACGAGTTGCTGCGGTACGAGGGCTCGGTCAGCCTCGCGACCTTCCGGTTCACCACCGACGACATCCCGCTGGACGGCGTGACCATTCCCGGCGGCGAGATCGTGGTGGTGGCACTGGGTTCGGCGAATCGGGACACGGAGAAGTTCGAACACGCGGACCGGTTGGACATCACCCGCAGGCTCGGCGGCCACCTCGCCTTCGGCCACGGCATCCACTACTGCGCCGGTGCGCCGCTGGGGCGCCTGCAGGTGGAGATCGGCATCGGCAGGCTGCTGGAGCGGTACCCGAACCTGGCGCTGGCGGCGGAACCGGAGCGGCTCCAGTGGAAAACCAGCACCATCATGCACGGCCTGGTCTCGCTGCCGGTCCTCCTGAACGGTTAGGCCACCCCACCCGCCCCGCCGCGAAAGCTCCCCGTGCTTTCGCAGCGGGGCGTCGGCGTTTTCGAGTGGCCTGGCCGCCGTCTGACGCCGTGCTACCGTTGCCACATGGGTGATTTCGATTTTCTCGCAGGCACCTGGAATGTCCTCAACCGCCGCCTGACCAAGCGACTGGCCGGGAGCGACGACTGGGTCGAGTTCACGGCACCCGCGAAGGGCTGGACCCTTTTCGACGGAATGGCGAATGTCGACGAAATCATTTTCCCGGACGGCACGCGGGGGCTCACTTTGCGCCTGTTCAACCCGGCCACCCGGAAATGGGCTCTGAATTGGGCGAGCAGTGAGACCGGCACCCTCTTTCCCCCTGTCGTCGGCCAGTTCACCGACGGCCGCGGTGTTTTCTACGGCGAGGACACTGAGGGCGGCGCACCCGTGCGGGTCCGGTTCACCTGGTCGGAGATCACCGAGAACTCGGCGCGCTGGGATCAGGCCTTCTCGATCGACGACGGGGCGAACTGGGAGCTCAACTGGATCATGGATTTCACCCGTTCCTGACGATCATATTTCCGCACGCGACCATCCGCGGTGCGCAACCGTCGCCGGGTGACCGAACCGGTCGTGGTCTGCTTCTCTGACCCGCATGGTGCAACGAATCGAAGCTTCCCAACTGGTTCCCGGCCGCGGCACGCCGATCCCCGATGGTGTTGTGATCGTCGAGGACGATCGGATCAGCTATGCCGGTCCGCGTGCCGAGGCACCGGACACCCCCGGCGCCGACGTGACCCGCGGGCATACCGTGATGCCCGGAATGTGGGACTGTCACGGGCATTTCATGGGTCTGCGGAGCGCGGACCTGCACGATCTGATGCATGAGCCGATCGCTTTGCGGTCGGCCCGCTGCGTGTCGGATCTGCGGGCCTGCCTCGATTCGGGCTTCACCTCCATCCGCGAGGTCGGCGGTCTCGGTATCCACCTGGCCCGTGCCGTCGCCGAGGGCACCATCGAGGGACCGACGATTTACAGCGCCGGCACCGCCCTGTCGACCACCGGCGGTCACGGCGACATCCACGGCTTCCCTGTCCCGTGGATCAACGACTTCGGCCATCTCGGTGGTGAGCTGCGGTTGGCCGACGGACCTGCCGAGTGCGCGCGGGCCGCACGCGAACAGTTACGCAACAACGCCAAGCTGATCAAGGTATTCGCGTCCGGCGGTGTTCTGTCCGAAGTGGACCATCCGATGCACCAGCAGTTCACCGACGCGGAGCTGGCCGCGATCGTCGAGGTGGCGGGCCAGGCCGACCGGGTGGTCGCCGCACACTGTCACGGCAAGCCGGGCATCATGGCCGCGCTGAAGGCGGGTGTGCGCACCATCGAGCACGGCACTTACCTCGACGAGGAAGCCGCCGCGGCGATGCGTGAGACCGGCGCGATCCTGGTGCCCGCCCGCGCGATCATCCATCTGCTGCTCACCAGCGATCTGGTTCCGCCGTACGCCAAGCGAAAGCTCGAAGAGGTGTCCGGACGGCATCTCGAAGCGATCTCCCTCGCCCGCGAGGCAGGCGTCACCATCGCGCTGGGCACCGACCTTGCCATGACCGGCCCCGACCGGCCCACCCAGTGGGGTAAGGGTGGCATCGAGCTCTCGCTGATGGTCAAGGGCGGCGCCACCCCGCTGGAAGCGATCGAGATGGCCACCGCCACCGCGCCCGCCACGCTCGGACCGCAGGCACCGCGCTCTGGACGGCTGCTGGCCGGCCACGACGCGGACGTGCTCCTGCTGGACGCGGATCCGTTGCTGGACATCGATGTCCTCGCCGATCCGGCACATGTGACCGACGTCTGGAAGGCCGGCCGTCAGGTGAAACAACGGCCGTAGAGCCCGAGTACATCGAGAGAACAACCGCGGCGGCGATGGTCTCGGTGACGAAGCCCCGGCTCGATGGAGAAATGCCCATGAGTGACACGATTGTCGAGCTCGACGCCCTTATCGCGCGGTATGCGACCTTCGCTTTCGACGACTCGACCCCCTTGCTCGACGCGGGTCTGGAGTCGTTGGCGTTACTGCGTCTCGCGGTCGACGTGGCAGGCGACGACGACGCCGAGATCGACGCCACCCGGCTGGTCGACCTGCATACGGTCGCCGACCTGAAGCACTGGCTCGCCGATCTGGCCGCCACCGGCCAGGACGGAGACGCGCGATGACGACTCGCAGACTTTATGACTGGTTCGGCGACACGGTGGCGAGCGCCGGCTCCTCGACGGCGATCGAGGTCACCGGTCTCACCTTGACCTACGACGAGTTGCGGGCCGCCGTCGAACGGATGGCGGTGCGCCTGGTGTCGGCCGCGGGCCGACGGCCCGCCCGGGTCGGCCTGCTGACGTCACGCAGTCTCGCGAGCTACGTGGGATACCTGGCGATCCAGCGGGTCGGCGCGGCCGTCGTGCCGCTCAACCAGGGTGCGCCGGTCGCCAGGAACCTGGCGATCACCAAGGACGCCGGTCTGGACGTGACGATCGTCGACGACACCTCCGCCAAACAGTTGCCGGAGTATCCGCGGCAGTCGGGGATTCCGATCGTCGACCTGACCGGTGACCGGTGGCGGGCCTTGCTGGACGGCGGCGAGCCACTGCCCGAGATCGGTTCCGGCGACGGTGACGTCGCCTACATCATCTACACGTCAGGCTCGACGGGGAGCCCGAAGGGCGTGCCGGTGACGCATGGCTGCGTCTCCGCGTTGCTGGAGGACAACATCCGCCGGTTCGGTTTCGCCGACGACTGCCGGGTGTCGCAGACCTTCGAGCTCTTCTTCGACGGTTCGATCGTGGAGCTCTTCGCGACTTGGGGCACCGGCGCGACGCTGTGCGTCCCGCAGCACAACGAGGTGTTCGCTCCGGTGCGCTTCGTCAACGAGAAGCGCCTCACACACTGGTTGTCGGTGCCGTCGATCATCTCCTTCGCCCGCAGGTTGCGAGCACTCGCCCCGGGCAGCATGCCCAACCTGCGCCGGGGCATGTTCGGCGGCGAGCCGCTGAACCTCGAACAGGTCGAGGTGTGGCGGGCCGCCGCACCCAACGCGAAGATCCACAACTGCTACGGGCCGACGGAACTGACCGTCATCTGCACCGGCTACGAGGTACCGGCCGAGCGCGCCGACTGGCCGATCACATCCAACCGTTCCATGCCGATCGGTGAGATCTTCCCGCATCTGGACTACGCCCTGCTCGACGAGGAGTTCCGGCAGAGCGAGGACGGAGAACTGTGCGTCCGTGGCTCGCAGCGCTTCCCCGGCTACCTGGACTCCGGTGAAAACGCCGGGCGGTTCCTGGCCTTCGACGGTAAGCAGGGCAGCGTCTATGACGGTACGGAGCCGCTGACCCCCGAGCACTGGTACCGCACCGGTGACCGGGTGCGCCGGGAGAACGGCGAGCTGGTCCATCTCGGCCGCGTCGATGACCAGATCAAGGTCCGGGGCAACCGGGTCGAACTGGGGGAAATCGAGTCGGCGCTGCGACGGCATCCGTCGATCGCCGAAGTGGTCGTGGTGGTACTCACCGCCGTTGATGGCGAGGTGGACCTGCATGCCGTCTATGCCGGCGATCCCGTGGACGAGAGCGAATTCGCCCGGCTGCTTGAGGACCTCCCGGTGTACATGCGCCCGAGGGGCTATCACCGGCGCGACAGTATTCCGTTGGCCGCCAACGGAAAGGTCGATCGCAAAGGGTTGACCGAAGAGATCATGCCGACCGTTCGCTAAGGAACCAGAAAGGAATTCCGTTGAACGCTCCTGTCGCGACGGACACCGGCATGATCCCGGCCAGTGCCCTCATGGAGATGTTGTGGTGGATTCACCAGAGGGCCAAGAACAAATCCGTCTACAACCAGACCTGGCCGCTGAAGGCCGACCGGCCGCTGGACTTCGACGCACTGCGGCTCGCCTGGCAGACCGTGGTGGACCGGTACGAGGCGCTGCGTGCCAGTCTGCATCACCGGGACGGCGCGATCATGGTGTCCATCGTCGACCACGTCGACGTCGAGCCGCAGTGGATCACGATCGACGATCCCGGTTCGGTGCCGGTGGAGCCCCTGCTGAGGTCGATCGCGGGGGAGATCCAGGAGCGTCCGCTCGCCTTGGACGTCGCCCCGGCGGCACGGCTGGTGGCGGTGACCGTCGGCGACGAGCACGAGTTGCTGGTCACCGTCCACCACGCCCTCGTCGACGGCTGGGGGATGCAACTCATGATGGACGACTTCGCCACGGCCTACGCGGCGGCGGTGGACGGCAAGGAGCCGGTGTTCGGCGCCGAACCCCCGGTGTCGTTCCGGGAACATATCCTTTCCTCGAACGCCGCCCGCGCGGATGGCCGCTGGGACGCGAGCTTGAAGTACTGGCGCGAGAAGCTCGACGGCGCGGTGACCACGACGCTGGTCGCCGACCGGCACACCTACACCGGCACCGGCAACAAAGGCGGGATGGTGCGGTTCGTCTTCAGCAAGGAGGCCGTCGACGGCATCGGCACACTCGCCACGCGGTACTTCACCACACCGTTCAGCGTGCTGTTCGCCGCGCTGCAGACGGTGCTCGCCCGCGGCGGCGCCGGACCGGAGGTGTGCACGGGACTGGTCAGCGCCAATCGGATGACGCCACAGGACCAGGCGCTGGTCGGGTATCTGGCCAACGTCCTGGTCACGAGGACCATCGTCGAGGACGAGGACTCGTTCGGTGCCGTGATCGAGAAGGTGCGCGACGGCATGTGGGACAGCCTCGCGCACCAGACGGTGCCGTTCTCCCTGGTGTACGGCGCACTCACCGAATCGGCGCAGGCCCGGTTGCGGGACGCGATCCCGATCCTGGTGACCTGGTACGGATCGATCGGCGTCGGGTTGCGTCTCGGCGACGTCGCACTGAAGCTGCAACGCGCACCGAACCGGGCGGCCCGTACCGACCTCGGGTTCGGGGTGTTCGACTTCGACGGCGAGTACATCGTCGAGTCCGAGTACAACGTCGGCCGGTTCGACCACTCGACGGCACAGCGCTTGTTCCAGGACATCGACCGGATCCTCGCGGAAGGCGGCGTCGACCCGGAGCTGCCGGTCGGCACCATCGAGATCCGGTCCAAGACCGCGCCCGCCTATCTGGAGCACACCATCACCACGGCGGATCTGGACACCACGGAGATGCCGGAGTCCGCGACGCTCGACCAGGTTCGCCGGGTCTGGACCGACGTGCTCGGCACTCCGCCGACCGGGGCGGACGAAGACTTCTTCGCCACCGGCGGCCGATCGCTCAAGGTCGTCCAGTTCGCGTCGGCCATCGAGTCGGAAAGCGGCGTGGTGCTGGACATCACGAGGTGGCTCACAGAACCGACCCCGCGGAAGGCCGCCGAGCAGCTCGACGGCGACGCCGATGCCGACGACGGCAGCACCCTGGTCGTCCTCCGGGACGGCGGCGGTCCGCATCTGCATTTGCTGCCCGGCGCGGGCGGCAGCGTGCAGGACTACCGCGAGCTGGTGGCGGAACTGCCGGGGGACTGGCGTGTCACGGCTTCACAGGAACGCACCGCGCTGGACTCGATTCCGGCGATGGCGGCGCGGTTCCGCGCCGATCTCGACGCCGAGGGCCTGCGTCCCGATCTGCTCGGCGGCTGGTCGATGGGCGGGCAGATCGCGTTCGAGATGGCGGCCACCGGCCAGGGCACCCCGGCACCAGTGGTGCTGCTCGACTCGACGCCACCGGTCCGGCACGACATCCCCATCGAGCTCCGGGATGCGGTGGTGTACCAGGTCTTCGCCGAGAACATGGCCGCGACGTTCGGCGTGACCCTCGACGGCACGCCGGCGCGGACCACGCCGGGCGATCCCGAGCTGACCATGCGGGTGCTGGCCGCCCGGCTGGCCGCGGCGAGCGGGCAACCGGTTTCGGTCGCGATGCTCATCGAGCGTTGGACGACGTTCAACCGGCACACCGACGCCGTCGGCTCGTACGTCCGCGAACGGCCGCTCGCGGTGCCCGCACTGCTCGTCCGTGCGGAGCTGACCGAGCAGCAGGTGGACCACTGGCTGGCGCGATTCACCGCACCGCCGCGCCTGATCCGGGTCGAGGCCGATCACTACGGCATCCTCCGGGCCCCGGTGATCACGGAGATCGCCCGCGCCATCGACCAGCTCCGCACCACCGCGACGCAATCCGTGTGACCTTGGGAGATGCTGTGTCCGAGCGACCCTCGAATGTTCCCGCCATCGCGACCGCCGAGACCCGAACGGCGTCGCCGCGACGCAACGAGTGGCTGCTGATCTCGTTCACCGGGACGACCAATACCGCCGACGCGGTGATGCGGGTGGCACTTCCGTTGCTGGCCACCACGGTCACCGACGCGCCGGCGTTGATCGCCGCGGTGGCGATCATGCTGACGCTTCCGTGGCTGATCACCGCGTTGCATATCGGCGTGCTGGTGGACCGCAAGAACCGGCGGTCGCTGATGGTGGGGGCCGAATTCGGCAGGATGGCCGCGATGGCGATCGTACTGATCGCGGTCGCGTCCGGCACCGTGAACCTGCCACTGATCTTCGCCGTGGCACTGGTGCTCGGCGTCGCCGAGGTGGTCGCGCAACTGGCCGCGATGTCGATCATCCCGTCGGTGACGCCGAAGAGCCGATGGCAGTCGCTGAACGCGCGGCTCACCGCGACCGAGTACGTCACGTTCAGCTTCGTCGGCGCGCCGGTCGGCGGATTCCTGGTCGCCGCCGGGTTCGCGCTGGCTCTGGGTACCAGCGCCGCGGTGTACCTGTTCGGTGCGTTGCTGTTGACCATGCTGGTCGGCGACTTCGCGGTGAAGCCGGGCAAGGAGCGCCGTCCGGCGAGGGCGGAGATCCGCGAGGGCCTGACCTTCCTGTGGCGGCACCGGTTGCTGCGTACGATGGCCGCGCTGATCACGGTCATGGCCAGCTGCTGGGCGGCCTGGTACGCGCTCATCCCGGCGTACGCGGTCGGCGGGCCGCTCGCCCTCACCCCCGCCCAGTACGGGTTCCTGCTGACCAGCCTCGGTGCCGGCGGTGTGCTCGGCACGGCGCTGGTCGGCCCGGTCAACCGGCTGATCGGCAGGCGCTGGGCGATGTTCGTCGACATCATCGGCACGGTGGTGATGGTCGGGGTGCCCGCGCTGGTACCCGGTACGCCCGCCAGTGTCTGGCCGGTCGGCATCGCCGCGTTCTTCGCGGGTGTCGGCGGGACGATGTGGACGGTGAACTCCCGGGTGATCAGCCAGTCGCTGGTGCCCAACGAGCTGCTGGGCCGGTTCAGCGCGGCGAGCAGGCTGATCTCCTGGGGCATGGTCCCGGTGGGTGCGGGACTCGCCGGTGGGCTCGCCCAGCTGTTCGGCTTCCAAGTCGCGTTCGGCTTCTTCGCGATCGCCTGCCTGCTGATGATCTACCCGTTCCTGCGGGTGATCACCGCGGACGCGATCGCCGAGGCCGATGCCCCGGCTGAGACGAGCGGGAAGTGATCGATCCACAAGGGACGATGTACGGCTGGTTCCTCGACACCGTACGAAGATGTCCTGGCGCGACGGCGATCGAGGTGCAAGACGACGTGCTGAGTTACGGCGAGCTCCGGCTGCTCGCCGAACGGCTGGCCGCCGGGCTGGTGCGGGCCGCGGGCAGGCGTCCGCGCGCGGTCGGCCTGCTGGCCGCGCGCAGCCTCGCCACCTATGCCGGCTACCTCGCGGCGCTACGGCTCGGTTCGGTCGTCGTCCCGCTCAATCCGAAGTTCCCGGCCGACCGGAACCGATCCATCTGCGTGGCGGCCGGGGTCGACGTGGTGGTGGTCGACGACGACGCCGCGGTGGAAGTGGTGGCAGGCACAGGCGCCGTCGCGCTGCCACTGACCGGAGCGTGGCCCGAGCGACTACCCGAGCCGTGGAATCCGCCCTACGTCGGTGATCCCGACGCCGTGGCCTACCTGCTGTTCACCTCCGGCTCGACCGGAACGCCCAAGGGCGTGCCGATCCGGCATCGCAATGTGGCCGGTTACGTGGCGCACTGCGTCGAGCGCTACGCGGTCACGCCCGGCTGCCGGCTGTCCCAGACCTTCGACCTGACCTTCGACCCGTCGGTGTTCGACCTGTTCGTCTCGTGGGGGACCGGCGCGACTTTGGTGGTGCCGTCCGACGCGGAAGTACTCACCCCGGCCAGGTTTGTCACCGGCAAGCGGATCACTCACTGGTACTCGGTACCGTCGGTGGTGTCGCTCGCCGGGCGGCTGCGCGGACTACGCCCCGGCGCGATGCCGGATCTGCGCTGGAGCGTTTTCGCCGGTGAGCAACTGACCATGGAGCAGGCCCGTGCCTGGGCGGCCGCCGCACCGAACAGTGTGCTGGAGAACGCCTACGGCCCGACTGAACTCACCGTCACGGTCACCGCGTACCGGCTTCCCGCCGATCACGGGTCGTGGCCGGACACGTCCAACGGCACCGTGCCGATCGGCCGCGTGCACGACGCGCTCGACGCGGTGCTGGTCACCGAGGACGGCCGGGCCGGCGAGGACGGCGAGCTGTGCGTGCGTGGCGGCCAGCGCTTCGACGGCTACCTGGACCCGGCTGACGACCGCGGCCGGTTCTTCCGCGGCGAAACGTCGTTCGTCGTCGCCGACGGAACACCGCGGGTGGACGACTGGTACCGCACCGGCGACCGGGTCCGCCGGGAACACGGCGACCTTGTCCACATCGGACGGTTGGACGACCAGGTCAAGATCCGCGGCTACCGCATCGAACTCGGCGAGATCGAGGCGGTGCTGCGCGCGTACCCGGGTATACGGGACGCCGTGGTGGTCGCCGCACCGGCGCCGGGCGCGCAAACCGTGCTGCACGCCCTGTACACCGGTGAGCCTGCCGACACGACCGAGCTGACCGCCGCCGTCGCTCGCCGCCTCCCGGAATACATGGTCCCCACCGCCATGCGCCACGTCGATACCTTCCCCGTCAACGCGAGTGGCAAGATCGACCGGCGGCGCCTCGTCAAGGAAGTGGGGGACGGGCCGCGATGACCGCCTTGCCGCGTGCCTGGTCCCGCGGGGTCGTGAGTCCGTGATGTCTCCTTGCCTAGGTACGTGAAGGCCCCCTTCCTTGCGCTAGGCGCAAGGAAGG
>NZ_JBFBBY010000218.1:0-11038 GCF_040682875.1 Amycolatopsis sp. NPDC051071
CCTCGTACCGGGTCGTACTCGGTCGAAGGGCCCGCGCCGCCAGGGGCCGCCTGGGCGCGAAGACCACGAACGAGATTTGCCAGACACGCCCTAGTGATGCGCGGTGACCGCCGGGGCGCCGGTGGGCTTGCGGACGAACAGCGAACCGACGAACGCGGCCAGCCCGACCCCGCCGGCGACCATGAAGGTGGTGCGGATCCCCGCCGCGTCGGGGCTGCTCGCCCCGGCCGTCACCGTGCTCGCCGTGGCCACCGCGATGAACATGGCGGTGCCGAGCGCGCCGGCGACCTGCTGCAGGGTGGAGAGGATCGCGCTGCCGTGGGAGTAGAGGTGATTGGGCAGCGAACCGAGGGACTCGGTCATCAGCGGCGTCATCATCAGGCCGAGCCCGGCCATCAGGAGTACGTGGATGGCGATCACCGCGACCAGCGGTGACCCCGGCCCGAGCAGGGCGAACAGCCACAGCGAAACCGCCATCGCGGCCGCGCCGGGGATGACCAGCGGGCGGGCGCCGAAGCGGTCGAACAACGCGCCGACCGGGCGGCCGAGCAGGCCGAGGACCAAGCCGCCGGGCAGCACGGCCAGCCCGCTGACGAACGTGCTGGTGTGCAGGACGGTCTGCAGGTACAGCGGCAGCAGGATCGCCGCGGCGCCGATCAGGCAGACGAACAGCAGCGCGGTCAGCACCAGCGAGACGACGAAGCTGCGATGGGTGAACGGCCGCAGATCCAGCAGCGCGCGGTTCTGCCGCTGCAGCCGCAGCTGACGCCAGGTGAACAGCACGAGCGAGACGACACCGACGACGATCGGCACCCACGACGGCAGCGGCTGGTGACCGCCCGCCGGCTCGCCGGACATCGACAGGCCGAACAGCACGCCGCCGAAACCGATGGCGGACAGGAATACCGAGAGCACGTCCAGCGGTACCTTGCGGGTGTCGCTGTCGAGCCGCAGCCGCAGCGCGCCGACCACCAAGGCGGCGAGCGAGAGCGGCAGCACGATCCAGAACATCCAGCGCCAGCCCAGCGAGGACAGCACGGCGCCGCCGATGGTCGGGCCGATGGCGGGGGCGACCGCGATGACGATGGTGATCGTGCCCATCGTGGCGCCGCGCTTCTCCACCGGGACAAGGCGCATCACCGTGGTCATCAGCAGCGGCAGCATGACCGCCGTACCGCACGCCTGGATGACGCGGCCGACCAGCAGGAGTGCGAAGCCGGGTGCGACGGCGCTCACCAGGGTGCCGAGGCTGAACAGGGTCAGCGACGCGAGGAAGACCTGGCGCGGGGTGAAGCGTTCGAGAAGGAAGCCGGTGATCGGGATGACGACGGCCATCGTCAGCAGGAAGCCACTGGTCAGCCACTGGACCGTGGTGGTCGGGACCTTGAGGTCGACGGTCAGGTCACGCAGCGCGACGCTCAGGATCGTCTCGTTGAGGATCATCACGAACGCCGACAGGACCAGGACTCCGATCAGGAGCCCGGAGCTCGCCGGGGCCCTTTCCTGGTCGGGAGTGGTTTTGGGCATGGTCTCGGTCATCAGTGGTGAACTCCTGGAAGGCTGCGCTCGCGATAGGGCCGCCCTCGGCGCCGGGGTCGCCGACAGCGAAGGCGTGGCAGATACCTGTGCAGTCTGCCTGGACCGGTCGCTTCGTGTCACGTCGATTTCCGTAGTGAATACGGTCACTACGTTGCGGGCGGGCGCGGACTCGGCACGCGAGAAGAACGAATTCCCGCTCACCACAAGGCAAAATCGCTCTGTGGGCAGAGAGATCGCAGTGGATCGATGGCGTTCGGTACGTCGCGCCTATCGGGTGACGGGGACGCGGTTCGCCGAGCTGGTGACCGGCGGTCCGGATCCACAGGCGATGGTGACGGCGGACTGGACGGTGGCCGACACCGTCGCCCACGTCGCGTCGATTGCGAGGATGTACCGGTCGCTGGCCCGGCCGGACGACGCGTCGATACTGGGCGATCGGGCGCGGGAACAGCTCGAAAAGACCACTGTGGACACGGTTTCGGTACTGAACACCTTGGTGCTGAGCGACTTTCCCGAACGCGACGTCGGCCTGCTGGTGAAAGGGTTGCTCGCTGACATCGAGGAAGTGCTGCGGGTGACCGAGGACGCCGATCCGGCGACGCCGGTGAGCTGGCTGGGTGACTCGAAGGTGCCGCTGGCAGGCGTCCTCGCCCACCTGGTCAACGAACTGCAGATCCACGGCTGGGACATCGCCCGTGCGCTGAAGCTCCCGTGGACGATGCCGCCGGAGGACGCGGCCTTGTTCTTCGACCTGTTCCTGGTGGGCCTGCTGAACCACGACGCCGGTCACCTGCTCGACACGGCGGAACCGCCACGTGACCGGCGGATCGCCGTCGCCTTCAGCTCCGCGTACACCACGCCGGTCGTGCTGGTGCTGCACCGGGGACGCGTCACCGCCGAGGAACCCGGCGGCCCGGTCGACGCGCGGATCTCGTTCGATCCGCCGTCGCTGAACCTGATGCTGTTCCACCGGGTCGGGAAGGTGCGCTCGGCGCTGACGCGCAAGATCGTCGTCAGCGGCCCCCGGCCCTGGCTTCTGCCCGCTTTCCTGCGGGTTGTCCGGTTGCCTTAGGCCGGGGGTGGATCGGTATCCGCCGCGTTGATGAAGGAATTGGGACGTTGAGTGTCCTAACTCCTTCATCAACGAGCCCGGAACCAGCGCCCACTTGTTGGCGAGCGAGAAAGATGGCCATCACCCTGGTGAACCCGGCGGGACTGCCGGGGATCCCCGTCTACCGGCAGGTTTCGATCGCGACCGGGTCGAAGCTCGTCTTCGTCGCGGGGCAGGTCGCCTGGGACGCGGACGGCGCCCCGTCGGCGAAGGCGACCTCGTCGCGCAGGTCGAACAGTGCTACCTCAACATCGCGACCGCGCTCGCCGGGGCGGGCGCCACTTTCGACGACGTCGCGAAGCTGACCGTCTACGTCGTCGGCTGGACCCCGGACAAACTGGCCCTGTTCTCGAAGGGGTGGACCGGGCCGCCGCCGAACTGGATGGCACCCCGGTCCCGCCGGGCACGCTGATCGGCGTCGCCGCGCTGGACGTGCCCGAGCACCTGGTCGAGGTCGAGGCCACCGCGGTCATCGACTGAGGCTTACTGCCCGCGGGCCGCACGCCAGATCGGGCTGTCGACGTAGTGGTTGTCGTACTGCTTCGACGAAGCCGCGATCTCCGAGGGGTCGGCTTCGCCGCGGGCGACCCGATCGAGGAGCCGGTAGTAGTCGAAGCGCGCCATACCTGGCGTGAACGTCACGAGGACGTCGGCGTCCGAATCGGCGGCGGGACCGAAGGCATGCGGCACCCGCGGCGGCACCGCGAGGAAGTCACCCTTCTCCAGGGTGTGCAGGGTTTCTTCGACGAGTACCTGGAGCTTTCCTTCGAGCACGAAGAAGAACTCGGTCGCACGGGTGTGGAAGTGCGCCGGGGTACCGAAGATGCCCTGCTTCAGGGTCGCGCGGTTCGTGGTGAAGCCGCCGTCGGTGGTGTCCGAGTCGGCCAGCAGGGTGATGTCGCTACCCGGCGCGTCGCTGACGATCTCGGCGTCGGCGGCCCGGAGCAGGATGGGGTCGAACATGGTGGTGAGCTCCTTGGTTTTCGGTGTTCAGCGGGCTCGCTGACAGGAGAAAGAATCACCCGGACGGCGACCTTCATCAACACCGGAGACCGCACCGATCGATAACCTGGACGTTATCATTCGGTGCGGTGCTCACCAGGACAGGGCGGTTCGCTGGGCCGGGACGATCGCGCTGAGCTCGGCCGAGAACAACCGCATCAGCGGAGGTAGCCGGTACGTGTCCTCCTCTCCCCACTCGGCGAGCCCGAGATCGACCAGCCGATCCAGCGCGGCCTCGGCCTTCAGCGGGCAGGTGTCGAGGACGGCGGCCGCCTGAGCGGTCCGGCACACCTCGAACCCCGGCCTGCCGAGCAGGCGGAACGCGGCCGCGGCCAACGGGTCCTTGCCTGCCGCGATCGGCCGGAACGCCGACGAGTACAGCGCACGCAGGGATTCCCCGCCGAAGCCGAGCTCGTCCAGCCTGCTTTCCTCGGGGGCGAGCCGGTGCGCCAGCCACGACAACGGCCGTGTCGGCCGATTGGCCAGGATGGTGCCCGCGATCCGCAGCGCGGCCGGGATTCCGTGGCAATGCCGGACGATGGCGGCCGCCGCGCGGGGCTCCGCCTCCACTTTGGACCGGCAGGCCTGCCCGGCGAGCACGTCCAGCCCGTCCTCATCGGACAACGGGCCGAGCGCGATGTGCTCGGCGCCGTCCAGCATCAACGGCGAACGGCCGGTGATCAGCACCGCGCACGGGCCGCGCGCCGGGATCAGCGCGCGGAGTGCGGCGGATTCGGTCGCGCCGTCGAGCACCAGCAGCACCGCGCGATGGGCGAGGTGCGAACGCAGCACGGCGGCCGCCTCGTCCGGCGTCCACGGGATGTCCGACGCGGGAACGCCGAGATGTCTCAGCAGGCGCGGAGGAACCCGGGAAGCCGGACCGTCGACGCTCAGGTCGACGTACAACTGTCCACCAGGGAACCGCGCGCCGACCCGGTGCGCCACCTCCAGCACCAGCGCGCTCTTCCCGATCCCGCACGGGCCGTGCACCACGGCGACCTTCGGCCGGGACCGGTCGGTCCCGACGAGCAGCGAGGCCAGGCGCGCGGCGTCGTCCGCCCGGCCGGCGAACGACCGGCACCGCGCCGGAAGTTCTTGCGGCACGGCCGTTTCGGGCTCCCGCGGGTGGACGGTGGTGGTGACGGACGAGGGGGAGACCGCCGTGAGTCCCGGATCCCGGTCCAGTACCGCCCGGTGCAACTTGGCGAGGTCCGGTGACGGCTCCAGCCCGAGCCGGTCCGCGAGCACCCGGCGACAGTCGGTGTAGACGGCGAGCGCCCCGGCGGGATCACCGGATCGGTACAGAGCGGTCATGAGATGCGCCCATGGCCGTTCCCGCAACGGATGTTCGGCGACGAACTCCCGCAGCGGGGCGATCACCTCGCGATGCTCGCCGAGCCGGAGCCGGGCGTCGAGATGGTCTTCGGCGACCGAGAGCCGGAGTTCCTCGACCGGCGCGATCGAGCCGGCGAGCGCCTCGTTGTCGGCGAGATCTTCCAACACCGCGCCACGGCAGCCGGAAAGTGCTTCACCGAGGTGACGGACGGCGGCGGCGAAGTCACCGCGTGCGAGCGCCGCGCGACCGGTCCCTGCCCGCTCTGTGAACGCGTGGAGGTCCAATTCCCCTTGTCGCAGAAGGATTTCGTAGCCGAAGGTGCGGCCGGAGATGCGTTCTCCCGGCAGCGCGCTCCGTAACCGGTTCGCGTAGGTACGCAGGTTGGCGACCGCCGAAAGCGGCGGCTCGTCTCCCCACAACGTCTGGATCAGCCTGCGGATCGGGACGGTTCGGCCGGGGTGCAACAGCAACGCGGCCAGAAGATTGCGCTGTTTGGCCGAGCCCAGCGCGATCGTCCCGCCTTCGGTGTGTACCTCGAGCCTCCCCAGAACCCTGAACTCGATCGACGACACTCACACCTCTCCCGAGAGTTGGAGACAGAAACGTGAGACCCCTTAAGGCAGTTCTATCACCTCCGACTTTGCCGGACGTTCATCTCGCGTCAGGCGCACAGCCGATACACGCGTGCGTGTATCGGCACTATCGCTCTTCGTGTACCGGCCTTTCCTACGTTGGGCGCTGCCGAAGCCGTCCGGCTCGGAGGAAGTGAGGAGCGCGGAACATGCGCAAGACATTGGGATCCTTCAGCGACAAGCTGCTGAGCGTGTTCGTGGCCAAGGCCGACGTGGGTGCCGGCTGCCCGCCCGACCCGTTCACCAGGCACTGCTACTGCCGTGAACGCAGCGACTTCCGGCAGAACTGTTCGACAAACGGTGCCTGCAAGGTGTTCTGCGGACCCTGTTACGCCTTCCGGATCTGCGGAGGCTGATCGACACCACGGGCGGCGGCCGGCGCGCGAGCACCGGCCGCCGCCCCGCGGCACCCTGCCCGTCCCTCTTCCTCCACTGGAGAACACCATGCCCATCCTGACCGCCGCCGTCGTGCTCGTCGGACTCCTGTGCGTGCTGGACCTGCTGCTCAGCTTTGGCATCATCCGGCGGCTGCGCGAGCAGAACGAGACCTTGAAGAACGTGCAGCGGAACGCCGCCGCCCAACCGGAGATCGCGCTGCCCGCGGGCGCGACCGTCGGCGCCTTCTCCGCCACCACCGTCGGCGGCGCCGAGCTGTCCACCGCGGACATCGACGGCACCCGCGCCCTGGTCGGCTTCTTCTCGCCGAACTGCACCCCGTGCAAGGAGCGGATGCCCGAGTTCATCGAGTACGCCACCGGCTTCGAGGGAAAGGTGATCGCGATCGCCGCCGGGAACGAGGAGGAGACGGCCGACATGGTCGTCCGGCTCGGTGAGGTCGCCGAGGTGATCCGCGAGTTCGACGGCGGTGACGTGCACCAGGCCTTCGGTGCCTCCGGCTATCCCGCGCTCTGCGTGGTCGAGGCCGACCGGACCGTGCTGGCCAGCGGGTGGGAGATGTCGGCCCTGCCGGTGCCGGCCAAGCTGTGAACACCTCCCTCGGCGCCCGCCGGGTACTGAGCCTGCTCTGGGCGGCGGTCCGCCTGACCCGGCGGGCCGCCCCGGTGGGCACGCCGTTGTACCTGGCGCTGTCACTGGTCGGCGGGGTCGTCCCGATCGTGACCGCGTGGTGCATGAAGGTGCTCCTCGACGGGCTGGCCGACGGCGAGATCTGGCTGACCCTGCTGCCGTGGGCGGTCGCGCTCGCCGTCGCGGGCCTGATGGCGGGCCTGCTTCCCGTCGGGACGGAGTACCTGAAGCAGCGGCTCGACCGCTCCGTCGCCGTGGTGACGATGGACCGGCTCTACCGCGCGATGGGCAGGCTGGCCGGGATCGCGAGGATGGAGGACCCGCGATTCCGCGACAAGCTCCGGCTTGCCCAGCAGACCGGTCGCAGCGGACCTGGCCAGCTCGTCGACGACGGCATCGGCTCGGTGCAGGCGGCCGTCACGCTCGGCGGGTTCCTGGGGACCTTGCTCGTGATCAACGCGGGGATGGCGTTGATCGTGCTGCTCGCGGCGATCCCCGCCCTGATCGCCAACCTGCGGCTGAGCCAGGCGCGGGCTCGTGTCATGTGGTCGATCGCGCCCACCGAACGACGCGAGGTGTTCTACGCCGACCTGCTGGCGAGCCTGGACGCCGCCAAGGAACTGAGGCTGCTGGGACTCAGCGATTTGTTCCGGCGGCGGATGCTCGTCGAACTGACCGCGGCGCACGCCGTCGTCGAGGGGCAGGACCGCCGGGACGCGCGGATACACGGCCTGCTGGCCGGGCTGACCGCGGTGGTTTCGGCCGGTGGCCTGCTCTGGGCGGCGTGGCTGGCCGCGCACGGCAGGCTTTCACTCGGCGACATCGCGATCTTCGTGGCGGCCGTCGGCGGGGTGCAGGGCGCGCTGCAGGGCCTCGTCGCACGGCTGGCCTCGGCGCACCATTCGACGTTGCTGTTCGACCACTACGAAGAGATCGAAGCGCAGGGGCCGGATCTTCCGGTTCCGGCCACGCCTCGGCAGCTCCCGGCACTGCGTTCGGGGATCGAACTGCGTGACGTCTGGTTCCGCTACGCCGAGGACCAGCCGTGGGTACTGCGTGGCGTGAACCTGACCATCCCGCACGGCCACGCGCTGGCACTGGTCGGGCTGAACGGCGCCGGGAAGTCGACGATGGTCAAACTGCTGTGCCGGTTCTACGATCCGGGCCGCGGCGCGATCCTGTGGGACGGCGTGGATCTGCGTGACGTCCCGGTCGACGATCTGCGTGCGCGGATCGGCGCGGTGTTCCAGGACTACATGTGTTACGACCTCAGTGCCGCCGAGAACATCGGTCTCGGCGATGTGTCCATTATGGATGATCGTGACCGGGTAATGGCGGCGGCGCGACGGGCGGGCGCGCACGACATCGTCGCCGGGTTGCCGCGTGGGTACGACACCTTCCTTTCCCGGATGTTCTTCGACGAGACGGACCGGGACGACCCCGAGACCGGCGTGCTGCTGTCGGGCGGGCAGTGGCAGCGGCTCGCGCTGGCGCGGGCGTTCCTGCGTGATCGCCGGGATCTGATGATCCTGGACGAGCCGAGTTCGGGATTGGACGCGGAGGCCGAGCACGAGGTGCACAGCAGTCTGCGGCGGCACCGGGAAGGCGCGACCAGTGTGCTGATCTCGCACCGCCTCGGCGCGGTCCGCGACGCGGCGGCGATCGCGGTACTGGCGGAGGGCCGGGTCGCCGAACTCGGCACGCACGACGAATTGATCGCCTCCGGCGGGGAATACGCGCGGTTGTTCCGCCTGCAGGCTTCGGGTTACGACGAGGTGGTGTCCCAGTGATGTATGTGCTGTTCGCGGTGGCGATGGTGATCGTCGTCGCCGTCGCGTGGCTGCTGATGCTGCGCAGGCGGCTGATCGTGGTGACGGTGCACGGGGTGAGCATGGAGCCCACGTACGTCGCCGGTGATCGGCTGCTCGTGCGCCGATCGAGGCTGGAGCGGGTGCGGACCGGGCAGGTCGTCGTGGTGCAGGGCGGACCCGGCAAGCCTGGCGATCCGACCGCCGGACGTTTGGTGAAACGCGCGGTGGCGGTGCCGGGCGACCCGATACCGTCACAGATCCCGGTGCCCGGAGACGTCGTGCCCGAGGGAAACCTGCTGGTACTGGGGGACAACCCGGCACGCAGCAACGACTCCCGGCGACTCGGCTACATCCCGGCGGACGCGTTGATCGGCGTCGTGCTCCGCCCGATCGGACAGAGGTGAGACATGGTTTACGTGGCCGTGTTCGCGATGGTCCTTTGTGGACTCGTGCTGCTGGTCTCCGCGATCAGCAAGGTACGGGGTAAGTCCGCCTATGCCGAGTTCGTGGCCTCGGTGCCCGCCTTCGGGATCCCGGCACGCTGGACGCGGCTGTTCGCCGCGCTCACCTTGGGCGCGGAGTTCCTTGTCGCCGCACTCCTGCTGCCCGCCGGTGTGCTAGTCACCGCCGGATCCGAGACCGGCTGGTGGCTCGCCGCCGGGGGACTGGTGCTCGCGGCGGGCTTGTTCGGCGTGCTGACCGCCGCGGTATGGCGTGCGGTGGCGCGCCGGACCGGCGCGGCTTGCCGCTGCTTCGGCCCGGCGCGGACAGTGCTCGCGCCGCGGCACGTGGTGCGGAACGCGCTGCTGCTGGTGTCCGCCGCTTTCGGCGCTGTCGCGCTCCTCGGGGTGTCCGATGTGGAGCCCGTCGCGGGCGTGCTCGCGGCGGCCGTCGGTGCGGTGGGCGCGGTGGCGGTCGTGCGGTTCGAGGACCTGGCGGAACTCTTCGCCGGTCCCGCCCCCACCCCGCGCTGACCTACTTGCGGTCGGTGCGGACGTCAGGCGGCGAAGACCTGGGAGTCGTCGGCGAAAGCCTTGAACTCCAGCGCGTTGCCCGCCGGGTCCAGCAGGAACATCGTCCACTGCTCACCGGTCTGCCCCTCGAAGCGCACGTAGGGCTCGATGACGAACTGGGTCTTCGCGGCGCGCAGGCGATCCGCCAGCTTCCGGAATTCGGGCACGGTGAGGATCAGGCCGAAGTGGGGGACGGGCACGTCGTGTCCGTCGACGGGGTTGTGGATCCGCTGCGGCCGTTCCGGCGCGAGGTGCGTGACGAACTGGTGCCCGTGCAGGTTCCAGTCGATCCAGGTGGCGGAACTGCGGCCCTGGTCGAGCCCGAGGACTTCGCCGTAGAAGGTGCGGGCGGCGGCCAGGTCGTCGACCGGCATGGCGAGGTGGAAGCGCGGAATGGGGGAGTCGAGGACGGTCATTTTCTGGAGATCCTTCCCGGCTGACGGCTGCTTGTCGTAATGTTAACATTACGACATAAGTTTCCCGAGGAGGATGACGATGAGCGAATCCGGCCGCGTGGAGCCGGCGCGTCGTCGCGGGCTGGCCGACGAGGTCGCTGACAGGGTCAGGGACGCCATCTTCGGCGGCGCCTATCCACCCGGCGCGCAGTTGCGCGAGGTGGAACTTTCGGCGGCGCTCGGGGTCAGCCGCGGCCCGGTGCGCGAAGCGCTGCTCAAGCTGGAGCGCGAAGGCCTTGTCAGCAGCGAATGGCATCGCGGCGCGATCGTCACCACACTGTCCGAAGTGGACGTCGCCGAACTCGACAGCCTGCGTTCGGCCTTGGAACAGCTGGCTGTCCGGCTGGTGGTCGCGAACGCCGCGGACCTCACCGCGATCGACGAGGTCGTGGCGCGGATGGACCGGGCGCGTGACGAGCACGAAATGGTGCGCTGCGACATCGACTTCCACGACGCGGTCTACGCGGCTTCCGGGCACCGCCGGCTCGGCGAGGCATGGCGGGCGATCCGGTCGCAGGTGTACTTGTTCCTGCTCACCCGGATCGGCGTGAGTTCCGAGGGTTACCTCGCGAACATCCCGGCGGAACACCGGCGGCTGGCGGCTGCTCTCCGTGCTCGCGACGTCGAGAAGGCGCTCGAGCTCTTCGCCGCGCACCGCGGGCAGGCCCTCGACGTGCTGTCGTGAGTGATTTGGGTCGTTCTAACGAAGGGTGTTTTAGGTACCTACGGCGGGTGAGCCGGATAGCGGCCGGGTCCTTGGAGGACTTCTTGAGGGACCCAGAGTTCCTCAAGGTGCCTCTCGCCCGGCCCGGAAGGCCATCACGAGCGCAGCAGCAGCACCAGTCACCACGGTGGCGCGTGAAGGACTCCTTCCCTCGGCTCAGCCGAGGAAACTCGACCTTCACACCTTCCCCAGTACAGGAAGGGGGCCTTCCTGTACTTCACGCGAGCAACGCCGCAGGTGACGCGTAAGTGCTGAAGAGCGGATTTGCTCTAGCGACCCACAACACTCACGAGACCCTGCCCGCTCGGTACCGGCGCCCGTTGCTCGCCTCAAGTACAGGAAGGCCCCCTTCCTTGCGCCTAGGGGGGCCTTCCTGTACCTAGGCAAGG
>NZ_JBFBBY010000219.1:0-11037 GCF_040682875.1 Amycolatopsis sp. NPDC051071
AGACGGTCAAGGTCTCAAAGGGGGCCTTCAGGACAGCCGAGGGTGAGGTGAAGGTGGCGGGATCGCAGGTTGGTCGTGAGTGGGGATCCAGCGTAACTAGTCAGGACCCCCCTGGTTGGCGTAGTCAGGCCTCCTACCAGGGGATTTCCGGCACATAAATGTCTATCCGCAGCGAACACCTGCCTGTTACGACCGTTTTCAAGCTCCAGGTGGCCGATTCTGCTGGCCTGGACCAATGTTGCAGATGCTGACCTGCGCATACGCAGCTCGCCGGGTACCTGACTAGTGGCAAGTCGTGTTCTAACCCGAATCGCCACTCACGACCATCGCGGCCCAGCGCGGTCCGCCTCGGTGCGACGCTCAGTGCTCGCATGACCACGTGGCGCGCCGGTACGGTCGATTACCCCGGCCGGACGGCCGCCGCGCACTGCAAACAGCCGCGGGATTGCGGAATTCGGACGCATCCAGGGCCTCCGCTGTCGGCTACGTTCGTCGGTCATGGTCGTTCCTGCGGCACGTCGCCGAAGATTCCTGATCCTGGTTCCCGTGGCACTGTTCGCCTCCGGTTGCGCGGCCCCCAAGCCGACGCCGATCTTCGCCGCGGCGAGTTCGAGTGCCTCGACGGAGAATGTGCCGATGGTCGATGCGGCGGCGCCGTCCGGTGCGCCGTTCGTCGCGGCGGACGGGCGGAACCTGAGAGCCTGCGCCGACGGGGAGTGCGAGGTCATCGTGCGGACCGGCGATCAGATTCCCAACGTCGGCGGGGCCGGTCCGCTGTCGGTCGCGGTGCAGGCGGGGAAGGTGGGGCTCTCGCCGGCGTCGGGTGGGATGGGTGCGGCGGTTTCCGGGCCGCCGGGGATGGCTCACCAGATCAACCGGCAGGTGGTCGTCGTCATCGCGGTGCAGGCCGGTGAAGGGATCGTCAAGCTCAGCAAGAAGTAACGGACCGCGCCGGAGACGGTGAAGTTCCCACCGGCGAGTTCGCGGCGGAATCCTTCTGCCCGCGTTCTGTACCTACTAGTATGTACGACATGCAGGCAATGCAGTACGAGATCACCCTCCCCGCCGACTACGACATGGGGATCATCCGCGAGCGCGTTGCCACCCGGGGGCATCTGCTCGACGACTTCGACGGCCTCGGGCTGAAGGTGTACGGGATCCGCGAGCGTGGCGTCGACGGCTCGACGCTCAACCAGTACTCGCCTTTCTACCTTTGGCACGACACGGCCGGGATGAACGCCTTCCTGTTCGGCGGGCCGTTCACCGGCATCGTCGACTCGTTCGGACGACCCTCCGTGCGGCACTGGACCGTGCTGGGATTCGAGGAAGGGCCCGCGTTCGGCACTCCCCCTGCGGCGGCGGGAAAGCACGTCGAGCAGATCCCCGCCGAGGCCGACCCGGTCGCGTTCGTGGGTGAGGCGCTCGACGGTCTTCGCGACCACGTGCGGCGGGACGGCGCGCATTCCGCGGCGCTGGCCGTCGATCCGAGTACCTGGCAGGTGGTGCGCTACAGCCTGTGGCGTGACGAGGCCCCGGAGCAGGACGAGGTCCGGTACCGGATCCTCCACCTGTCCTCGCCGCGGCTGGAGGAGCTGCGGCGAGGACGGCAGTGGTGAGGAATCAGCCGAGCAGGGCGGCGAACAGCGTGCCCGGATCGGCTTCGGGCGGACCGGCGGGCCACTGATCCCGGTACGGGTACCAGAGCCCGTCCTTGCCAAGGCGCACTTCGACGCCGGTGCCGTGGACGGTGCAGTGGTTGCGCTCGACGTCGAGACCTTCGCCGGGTTCGTCCACGACTTCGGCGAAGGCGGCCCTGGCCCGGCCCATCGCCTGCGACGGCGGGTTCCATGCCGTCTCCAGGACGTCGAGACCGGCCCGTCCGCCGTAGCGCCACGCGAGCACCGCGCGATCGTCCGGGCGCAGCCGCTCGCCGGTCTCCGGATGGGTCGCGGCGATCCGGACGGCGTCCTGCTTGCGGGTGAGCTTCGGCTGCTCCGCGAGCAGGGCGCTCGCCGCGTAGCCCGCGTTGCCGATCAGCAGGGCGAAGGTCGCCTCCGGGATGCCGGGCGCCCCCGGCACGGTCGGGCCTCCGGCGGGCACGAACTCGCCAAGGTCCGGCACCGGGCCCGGCTCGTCGGCGTAGGCCCGCTCCGGTGCGGTGTCGTCGTCCCCGGTGCGCACGAACCGCGGTGCGTTGCGCCGTTGCAACTCGTCGAGGAGTTCCCGCTCCCCCTTGCCGCGCATCAGCAACAGCACGAAGGGGTCGGCGTCGAGCAGCCACGAGGCCTGGAACGACAACGCCGCCGCGTGGCGGCACGGCAGTTCCCAGCCGGGGCACTCGCAGTCCGGGTCGAGGTCGCCGATCCCGGGCAGCAGATGCACCCCGGCGTCGTCGGCGGCCTCGACGAGGTCGTGCGGCATGTCCCGGTCGAGCAGTGCGGCGAGATGCCCGGCGCGGGAGGCGACCCGGTCGAGGAAGCTCTCCCATTCGGTGTCGGTCAGTTCCGCGAGCCGGACTTCGGTGCGGTACTGGCCTTCCTGGTCGTCGACCACCGCGGCGATCCGGCCGGGGCTGACCGTGATCGTACCGACCCGGCCCGCCGCGGCGTACTTGCGGCCCTGTTTGAGCTGACGCAGATCCAGTGCGGTGTCCTCCATCGCGTTGATCCACGCGCGGCCCCACCAGGAGCGGGCGAACTGGCCGTGGCCGCCTTGGGGCCCGAAGGCGGGGAAGCCGCGGACGCGATCGTCGGGGGTACTCATCGGCGGCTCCTCAACTCGACCAGATCGGCCAGATCCGCGTCGGACAGTTCGGTCAGTGCGGCCTCGCCGCCGGCGAGCACCGCGTCGGCCAGCGCGCGTTTCTCCCGCAGCATCGCGGCGATCCGGTCCTCGACGGTGCCTTCGGCGATGAGCCGGTGCACCTGCACCGGGCGGGTCTGTCCGATCCGGTAGGCGCGGTCGGTCGCCTGATCCTCCACCGCCGGGTTCCACCAGCGGTCGAAGTGCACGACGTGGTCGGCGCGGGTCAGGTTGAGCCCGGTCCCGGCCGCCTTGAGCGACAGCAGGAACACCGGTGCCTCACCGGCCTGGAAGCGGCGCACGAGGTCCTCGCGTTTCGGCACCGGGGTGCCGCCGTGCAGGAACTGCGTGCCGATCCCGCGCTGCGCGAGATGGCGTTCCAGCAGCCGCGCCATCGCGACATACTGGGTGAACACCAGCACCGCGCCGTCTTCGGCGAGGATCGTGCCCAGGAGCTCGTCGAGCAGTTCGAGCTTGCCGGACCGGCCGTCCAGCACCGCCTCCGACGGCTCCTTGAGGTATTGCGCCGGGTGGTTGCAGATCTGCTTGAGCCCGGTGAGCAGCTTGACGATCCGGCCACGCCGCGCGATGCCCTCGCTGCCGGCGATCTCGGCCATCATTTCCCGCACCGTCGCCTCGTACAGCGCCGCCTGCTCGGCGGTGAGCGTCACCGGCCTGTCGGTCTCGGTCTTCGCGGGTAACTCGGGCGCGATCCCCGGATCGGATTTGCGACGCCGCAACAGGAACGGCCGGACCAGCCGCGACAGCCGTTCCGCGGTCTCGGGGTCCTTTCCGGACTCGACCGGTTTCGCCCACACACGGCGGAAGTCGGCCATCGAACCGAGCAGGCCGGGGGTGGTCCAGTCGAGGATCGCCCACAGCTCCGCGAGGTTGTTCTCCACCGGTGTGCCCGTCAGCGCCACCCGCGCCGACGACGTCAGCGTCCGCAACGCCTTCGCCGTCCCGGAGCGGTGGTTCTTGATGTGCTGGGCCTCGTCGGCGACCAGGAGTCCCCAAGCGACGTTCCCGAGTGGTTCCGGGTCGACCCGCAGGGTGCCGTAGGTCGTGAGCACGAAGCCGTCGTCGAGTCCGTCGAGTGACCGCTCCGTGCCATGGAACCGGCGCACCGGGACTCCGGGGGCGAACCGGGTGATCTCGCGTTCCCAGTTGCCCAGCAGCGACGCCGGGCAGACGACCAGCGTCGGGCCTTCCCCGCGATGCAGATGCAGCGAGATCAGCGTGATCGTCTTGCCGAGACCCATGTCGTCGGCGAGGCAACCGCCGAGCCCGATCGAGGTCATCGCGGTGAGCCACTGCAGGCCGCGCAGCTGGTAATCGCGCAGCGTGGCGGCGAGCCCTGGTGGCGGTGCCTGCGGTTCGGGTGGCGCGAGCAGCCGTTCCCGGAGGGCGGTGAGCCAGCCGTCGGTGAGGACGTCGACACGTTCGCCGTCGATCTCCGCCGTCCCGCTCAGGGCCGCCCCGAGCGCGTCGATCGGCGTCAGCGGTTTCAGGGCACGGTCCCGCGCCTTCGCCGCGAGCGCCGGGTCGACGAGCACCCACTGGTCACGCAGCCGCACGACGGGACGGTGCGCTTCGGCGAGCGCGTCCATCTCGGCCGAGGTGAGCGGTGCGCCACCGAGTGCGAGCTGCCAGTCGAACTCCAGCAGCTTCCCACCGGCGAAGAACGACGGCAGGTTGTCCGGTGGCGCGTCACCGCCACCCACGACGGCCTTCGCACTGAGGTCGCGGGCGAGACCGGCGGGCCAGTGGACGTCGATGCCCGCCGTGGCCAGCAGGGGCGCGGCGGTGGTGAGCAGTTCGGTGATGTCGGTGTCACTCAGCCCGACCTCGTCCGGGACCGCGGCACCGAGCAGCGGTCCGAGTGGCGGCCACAGCTGGGCGGCACGGCGCAGGGCCAGCATGACGTCGATCCGGGCGCGGGGCCCGAACCGGTCGTCACCCGACCACAGCGCGGCGGCGTCGACGAGCACGCCCGGGTCCGCGAGGCTGTGTACCTGGACGACCCCGCTGAACCGGCCGACGGTGAAGTCGTCACCGGGTGCCTCGACACGCAGCGAGACGCGGATGCCGGAATCCAGCCCGGCCGCGACCTCGGCCGCCCAGTCCCGCAACTCCGGGACCCGCTGGGCAGCCGGGGCGGCGAAGGCTTTGACGCCGGTCGCCTGCGCGGCCGCGGGGGTCCTGGGCAGGGTGTCGGCCACGGCGTCGAGGAAGGCGCGCAGCAGCGGATACCTGGCGGGCAGGTTCCCGTCGACCGGGATCGCGCGCGCCTGTGGCGGCATCGCCTCGGAGAGCCGGCGCAGCCACGCGGCGTCGGCGGGTTCCAGCGGTCCCGCGCGCCAGGCGTCCACATCGGACTCCGTGATCCCGGGAAGCAGCCTGCCAGCCTCGGCGAGCTTCAACGCCGCCGCCGTCGCGGTGCTCCAGAAGCGCGCGGAGGGGTCGTCACTCCCGCGTAACCGCAGCAACGCGGGAAGCGCCTCGGCCATCGGGAGCCGGACGCAGGGCACGGTGGTGATCTCGGGAAGAGCGAGGGTCACCTCCCCGGCTCCCGGCGTGTCCCCATGGGCGTTCCAGAAGACGAATCCGCTGGTCCGAGGGGGGTTCTTCGGTTCGAACACGACACTGTCGAAACCGTCGTGAGACGTCACTCAGCCCCAATCTCTCTACGGTGTACAGTTCAGGCTACCACAAACTCTGTACACTGTAGAGAGAACAGGGATGACGTACGCGGACCACACCGGCACGGGCGATCCACGGCGGACCATCGAGCTGCTCTGGGGTGTGCGGGGCAAACCCCGGCGTGGCCCCAAACCGAAGCTCACCGTCGAGGAGATCGTCACCGCCGCTATCGGGCTCGCCGACTCCGAGGGCATCGCCGCGCTGTCGGTGCGCCGGGGAGCGGAACAACTCGGCGTCTCCCCCATGTCCCTCTACACCTACATCCCCAGCCGGGCCGAACTGCTCGACCTGATGATGGACCGGGTACACGGGGAGCTGACCGATCCGCCGCCGAGCGACGAGTGGCGCGTCACCGTGACGATCCTGGCCGAGGACGCCTGGGAGATGTACCACCGGCATCCGTGGCTGCTCCAGCTCACCACCGGACGTCTCCCCCTCGGCCCGCACACCTTCGCCAAACACGAGCGTGAACTGAGCGCCGTCGACGCGATCGGGCTGACCGATCTGGAGATGGACGCCGTCGTGGCGATGGTCAACGGCTTCGTCCAGGGCATGGCGCGCGGCTCGGTCGAATCGGCCGGGCTCGTGCGGCGTTCGGGTATGACCGACGTGGAGTGGTGGAACGCCAGCGCCCCCGTACTCGCCGAGATCCCGGAAGCCGACGCCGGGCTTTTTCCACTGGCGGCACGGATCGGCCAGTCGGCCGGGGAGGCACACGGTGCGGCGAGCGCGCCCTTGCACACCTTCCGGTTCGGGCTGGCGCGGATCCTGGACGGCGTCGAGCAACTGGTGACCGGCGAGGCACCCGGGGCGGACCGGGAACTGCCCTCGTGAGTCATGGGTCGAAGGGCAAAGGTGTCGTGTGCGGACGGGGCGGTGTCTTGCCTTGATGCCGGTGACAGTGTGGATTCCGGCGCGTTGGACGATCCACTGGTCAATCGCCGCGTCGTCGCAGAGATCGGTACACCAGCCACAGCGCCAGCGCGACCGGCGTCAGTACCGCCACGAACAGGATTCCCGCGAACATCCCATAACCGTGCGGATCGGAAGACAGTCCGGTGGCGCTGAACACCACCTCGCCGACGAGCAGCACGATCACCCCGGCGGTGCAGGCGAACGCGCCGAGCACCAGGCGCCGGAGCACTGTCCGCGCGGCGCTATCCGGCTTGCTCATCAGACGCTTCCTCGACGACCGGCGGGCGGGCGAGTTCGGCGAGCTGCCGGACGACGTCGTCGTACCGCGTCTGATCGGCGGCCGCCCTGGCCTGCGCGCGGGCCAGTTCTTCACCGAGCGACGTCACCCGCGCTTCCGCCAGGCTCCGGGCGGTGTGCTCGCGACCCAGCTCGGCACGGACACGGTCCAGCTCTCCCCGCAACCCGGCGGATTCCTGGCGCGCGGCGGCACAGTCCTTTTCGGACACCGTCACGCGGGCCTTCGCCTCGTCGAGCCGGTCCAGCAGCGACTCCAGTTCGGCGACCGCGCGTGCCAGCGCGGTGTCCCGCTCACCCAGATCCGCGGTCAGCCGTGCCTTCTCCGCCCGTACGGCCGCGAAATCCTCGCGCAGCGTCCGGAGATCGGCGACCAGCGCGTCACGGGCCCGCTCTGCCGCCACGGTCGCGGCTTCCGCGGCACCACGGGCTCGTTCGTGGGCGGCGACCTCGGTCCAGGATCGCTGCCGGGTCTCCTCGGCGTCCTTCAAGGCTTGTTCGGCGGCACGTTCCGCCTTGGCCTTGGCCATTTTGTCGTCCCGGGACGCGGCGAGCGCGGTCGCGCGCGCCGCGTCGGCCTTCGCCGCCGCCTGCTGCGCGTCGTCCGCCTCACGTCGTGCGGCAGCCGCCTCGGTCTCGGCTTCGGTGACCCTGCCCAAGGCCGCTTCGGCGGCGTCGTCGAACCGTGCGCGCATCGCGTCCAGCGATTCGACCAGCGACGCCGCCGACGGGGTGAACTCGTCGGCGATCCGGCGGACCTCGAGCAGCGGGTCGGCCACGCTCGCCACGGCGGCGGCCCGCCGGGCACGGGATGCCGCGTCGGCGTGCGTCTTACCGCAATAGGCGGAAGGTCGTCCGCCCTTGCGTTTCCCCTCGGCGTCCACCGCCGGCGGGGGCAGCGGGTTTTCGCAGCCTTCCAGCGCGCACAGCCGGACCTCGTCGGCGTCCGTATCGATCACGGCTGCAGGGTAGCGCTGCCCGTCGGGGTGGAAGCGAGGCAACGCCGGAAAACCGTTGGTCCCGCCGATAGGGTCGATCATGTGCGTGTCTTATTCACCTTCGCCGGTGGCAACGGCCACTTCCGTCCGCTCCTCCCGATCGCCCGCGCGCTCGCCGCCGCGGGCCACACCATCGCCGTCACCGGTGAGCCGCTGATGGTCCCGATCATCGAGGCCGCCGGGCTCACCGCCTTCCCGTCCGGGCCCAACCTGGGCAGCGAGGGAGACCGGCATCCGCTGCTCCCCGTCGACAGGGACCGTGAGGACGCCGTCCTGCGCGACGGTTTCGTCCGCCGCACCGCACCTCGGCGCACCGAGGACGTCCTGGCCCTGTGCGAGACCTGGGCGCCGGACCTCCTGGTCTGTGACGAGGCCGATCACGGCGCGATGATCGCCGCCGAGAAGCTCGATCTCCCCCACGCGACCGTTCTCGTCACCGCCGCCGGCGCGCTCATCCGCCCCGATCTGGTCGACGACGCGCTCAACGAGATCCGCGCCGCCTACGGACTTCCTCCGCAGCGGGACCTGGAGTCGGCCTACCGCCATCTCGTGCTCTCCCCGTTCCCTGAAAGTTTCCGTGATCCCCGGTTCCCGCTGCCGTCGACCACACAGTCCTTCCACACCCCCGTTCCCGGCCGCGGCCGGGTGCCGCACTGGCACGTCGACGGCCGCCCGGCGGTCTACTTCACCCTCGGCACGATCTTCAACACCGAATCCGGTGACCTGTTCTCGCGGGTGCTGGCCGGTCTGCGGGAGGTCGACGCGACGTGTGTGGTGACCGTCGGGAATCTCCTCGACCCGGCGGAGTTCGGCCCGCAGCCGGAGCACATCCATCTCGCGAAGTACCTGCCACAGGACGACGTTCTCCCGTACTGCGACGTCGCTCTCACCCACGGCGGTTCGGGCAGCCTGCTCGGCGCGATCGCGCACGGACTGCCGATGGTGTTGCTGCCGATGGGTGCCGACCAGCCGCATAACGGTGACCGCGTCGCCGATCTCGGACTCGGCAAGGTCCTCGACGTCATCGAGGTGACCCCGGCGGACATCCGTGACGCCGTCACCTCGGTGCTGCGGGAGCCGTCCTACCGGGAGGCGGCCGGGCGGCTGCGGGACGAGGTCACCGCGTATCCGTCACCGGAGAAAACGGTCCCGCTGCTGGAAGGGCTCATGCGGTGACCGACCTCGACGCCGCCGTCACCAGTGCCTTCCGTGAGGAATCCGGTCAGGTGATCGCGACCCTGATCCGGGTCACCGGCGACTGGGACCTGGCCGAGGAATGTCTTCAGGAGGCGTTCGCGCTCGCGCTGCGCACCTGGCCCCGCGACGGGATTCCGGCGAAACCCGGCGCCTGGCTCACCACCGCCGCCAGGAACCGCGCCACCGACCGGATCCGGCGGGAGGCTGTCGGCGCCGAGAAGCTGCGGGAAGCCGCCGAACTGAGCTCCGCCGCGGAACCGGAATGGGACGAGAGCGGCGTCCACGACGACCGGCTCCGGCTGATCTTCACCTGCTGCCACCCCGCCCTGCCGATGGAAGGCCAGGTCGCGCTCGCGCTGCGGACACTCGCGGGGCTCACCACCGCCGAGATCGCCCGCGCGTTCCTGGTCTCCGAGGCGACGATGTCGCAGCGCCTGGTCCGGGTGAAACGGAAGATCCGCACCGCGGGGATCCCGTACCGGGTCCCGCCCGCGGCTCTGCTGCCCGAACGTACGGCCGCCGTGCTGGGGATGCTGTACCTGCTGTTCAACGAGGGCTACTCGGCCAGTGCCGGCACCGATCTGTTGCGGCCCGACCTGTCCGCCGAGGCCATCCGCCTCGCCAGGGTCCTCGCCGAACTCATGCCCGGTGAACCGGAGGTCCTCGGCCTGCTGTCCCTGTTGCTCCTGCACGACGCCCGCCGCGCTACCCGGGTCGACGGCGACGGCACGCTCGTCTCGCTCGAAGCCCAGGATCGCGGCGGCTGGAACGCCGCCGAGATCACCGACGGCACCGAGCTGCTGGAGACCGCCCTCCGCCACGGTGTCCCGGGGCCGTACCAGATCCAGGCCGCCATCGCCGCCTGCCACGCCACCGCGGCGCACGCCTCCGAAACCGACTGGGCCCAGATCGCCGCCCTCTACGGGGAACTGGTGCGCTTCGTGCCTTCACCGGTCGTCGAGCTCAACCGCGCGGTCGCCGTCGCCATGTCCGAAGGCCCCGAGGCCGGACTCGACCTGGTCGACAAGCTCACCGCGGACGGCAGTCTCCCCGGCTACCACCTGCTGCCCGCGACCCGAGCGGACCTGCTCCGCCGTCTCGACCGGTTCGGGGAGGCGGCCGACGCCTACCGCGAGGCGCTCGCGCTCACCGCCACCGACGCCGAGCGCGCCTACCTGTCGGGAAAACTCGCCGAGATCTCCTGAAGGCGGCTGTCTGTCCCCGGCGGCGTCGTTCGTCGGATGGGCGACAAGTCCGAGAAGGAAGGGGTCATCATGGCCACTCTCGTCGTCCCCGGCGCTTCGCTGCACCACACTGTCACCGGCAGCGGTCCCGTCCTGCTGTGCGTTCCGGGCGGTGCGGCCGATTCCGGGATGTTCGCCCAGATCGCGGCTCCGCTCGCGGAGCACTACACGGTGATCACCTACGACCCGCGCGGAATCTCTCGCAGCACACTCGACGATCCCGACGAGGAACAACGCATCGAGGTCCACGCCGACGACGCGCTCCGCCTGCTCGACAGCGTGGGCACCGAACCCGCGCTGATCTTCGCCTCCAGCGGCGGCTGCATGCAGGCCTTCGACCTCGTCGCCCGCCATCCCGGCCGGGTGCGGACGCTCATCGCGCACGAACCACCGCTGACGACGTTGCTGGACGAGCAACCCGACATCGACCCGGCCGAACTTCTGCGTCTCTACCGTGAGCACGGCATCGAGGCGGCGATCGGGAAGTTCATGGCCGACGCGGGTTTCGAGGCGCCGGCCGAGCCCGAAGGCGGATTCCCGCCGGAGATGGCGCAGGCGATGGCGCAAATGCAGACGAACTTTGAATTCTTCATCGTCCATCTGATGAAGGTGATCGGGGAGTTCACGCCGGACTACGAGACCCTGCGGACCTCCGGGACCCGGATCGTCGTCGGTGTCGGCGAGACGTCGGCCGGGCAGCCCGCGCACGAGGCCGCCGTCCTCGCCGCCGGTCTCCTCGGGGTGAAGCCGACCTACTTCCCGGGCGACCATGGCGGTTTCGCTGCCGAGGCCGCCGCTTTCGCTCCGCTGCTTCGTGAGGCTCTCGACGGCTGAGGCCCCCGGGATGTCATGAGGGGTCCCCATAGGACGAAATTTGTCCTATG
>NZ_JBFBBY010000220.1:0-10877 GCF_040682875.1 Amycolatopsis sp. NPDC051071
CTCCCCTGAAGTACAGGAAGGCCCCCTTCCTTGCGCCTAACGCAAGGAAGGGGGCCTTCACGTACTTCTAGCTCAGCCAGGTGCGGTGTTCGGTGACCCGCGCGACCAGCCGGTCCAACTGCTCGGCGACCCGGGCGGGCGCGGTACCGCCGCGGGCGTCGCGCGAACGCACCGAACCCTCGACGGTCAGCACCTCACGCACGGACGGCGTCAGGGCGGGGTTGATCTTCTCGAACTCTTCGTCGGTCAGTTCGTCGAGGCCGACACCGCGGCCCTCGGCGACGCGGACGCTTTCCCCCGCCGCCTCGTGTGCGACGCGGAACGGAACCCCTTGGCGCACAAGCCATTCGGCGATGTCCGTGGCGAGGGTGAACCCGGCGGGCGCCAGTTCGGCGAGACGGTCGGTGTGGAAGGTCAGCGTCTCGAGCATGCCCGCGATCGCCGGGAACAACAGTTCCAGCTGCTCGACGGAGTCGAAGACCGGCTCCTTGTCCTCCTGCAGGTCCCGGTTGTACGCCAGCGGCTGCGCCTTGAGCGTCGCGAGCAGGCCGGTCAGATTGCCGATGAGCCGTCCGGCCTTGCCGCGAGTCAGCTCCGCGACGTCCGGGTTCTTCTTCTGCGGCATGATCGAACTGCCCGTCGCCCACGCGTCGTCGAGGGTGACGTAGCCGAATTCGGCGGTGTTCCAGATGATCACCTCTTCGGCGATCCTGGACAGGTTGACCGCGAGCATCGCGACGTCGAACGCGAACTCGGCGACGAAGTCCCGCGAGGCGGTGCCGTCGATGGAGTTGTCGACGCTGGTGTCGAAGCCCAGTTCCGCGGCGACGGCCTCCGGGTCGAGGCCGAGCGAGGAGCCCGCGAGCGCACCGGAGCCGTACGGCGACTCGGCGGTCCGAGCGTCCCAGTCACGCAACCGGGTGACATCGCGCAGCAGTGACTGGCCGTGCGCGAGCAGGTGATGCGCCAGCAGGACCGGCTGGGCGTGCTGCAGATGGGTGCGGCCCGGCAGGATCGCGGCCGGGTGCCGCTTCGCCTGCGAAACGAGCGCGTCGACGACGCCGAGCGTGCCCGCGACCACGCGGCGGGCCGCGTCCCGCAGCCACATCCGGAACAACGTCGCGACCTGGTCGTTGCGTGAGCGGCCCGCCCGCAGTTTGCCGCCCAGTTCGGTGCCCGCGCGCTCCAGCAGACCGCGTTCGAGCGCGGTGTGGCAGTCCTCGTCGGCGACGGTCGGGGTGAACGCGCCCGAGGCGACGTCCTGCGCGAGCGTGTCCAGTGCGGCGAGCATGCCGGTCAGCTCGTCTTCGGTGAGCAGCCCCGCCTTCCGCAGCACTCGCGCGTGGGCCCGCGACCCGGCGATGTCGTACGGCGCCAGGCGCCAGTCGAAATGGGTCGACGCGCTCAGCGCCGCCATGGCCTCGGCCGGACCGCTGGCGAACCGGCCGCCCCACAGCTGCACCGGCTGCTCATTCCCGCTCACAACACTCCTCGGTTCTTGGGTTTACGTCAGGCGTCTGACCGGTTGAAGGTAGCGCCTGTGGTGAAGTCGTACAGCGCGTCAGGCGCCGCCTTCGCCATTCTCGCCGTCGTCCAAAGTGGACGAGCGCCTCGCGAGCGCCATGAAGCGCTCAGCCAGATCTTTGCCGGACAACGGTTCCCTCGCGATCACCGCGACCGTGTCGTCACCGGCGATCGAGCCGACGACCTCCTCCAGCGCCGCCCTGTCGATGGCGCTGGCGAGGAACTGCGCCGCGCCCGGCGGGGTGCGCAGTACGGTCAGGTTCCCCGACGAGTCCGCCGAGACCAGCAGTTCGGCGAGCAGCCGGGAAAGGCGGGAAGTGCCGCCCTGCACGCCGCGTACCGGGCTTCCGTCCTCCGGGATGACGTACACCGGGGCGCCGGAATCGGCACCCCGCAGCTTGACCGCGCCCAGTTCGTCGAGATCCCGGGACAGGGTCGCCTGCGTGACGTCGATGCCTTCCGCCGCCAGGAGCTTCGCGAGCTCCGTCTGGCTGCGGATGGCCATCGTGGACACGAGTTCGGTGATCCGGGCCTGCCGGGTCACCCTGCTGCCGGTCATCGTCGCTTCTCGTCCAAGAGCCAGACCATGAGCGCCTTCTGGGCGTGCAGCCGGTTTTCGGCCTCGTCCCAGACCGCGCTCGACGGGCCGTCGAGGACCTCGTCGGTGATCTCCCAGCCGCGGTGCGCCGGCAGGCAGTGCAGCACGATCGCCTCGTCCGCGGCGCGGCGCAGCAAAGCGGCGTTGACCTGCAGCTCGCGGAAGGGGCCGACCCGGTCGAGGCCGTCGTTCTCCTGCCCCATCGACGTCCACGTGTCGGTGACGACGACGTCCGCGCCTTCGACGGCGGCGTACGGGTCGGTGAAGACCGTGGTACTGCCACCGGTGTCGGACGCGCGGTGCTTGGCGTCGAGCATCACCTGCTGGTCCGGTTGGAAACCCTCGGGTGAGACGACCCGGACGTTCATGCCGGCCGTGGTCCCGCCGAGCAGCAGCGAATGCGCCATGTTGTTGGCGCCGTCACCGAGGTAGACCAGGGTGAGCCCGGCAAGCTTGCCTTTGCGCTCGCGAATCGTCATCAGATCGGTGAGGACCTGGCACGGGTGGAACTCGTCGGTGAGCGCGTTGATCACCGGGATGCTCGCCGCCGACGCCATCGCGTCGATGCGCTTCTGCGCGAAGGTCCGCCAGACGATCGCGTCCAGGTACCGCGAAAGCACCCGCGAAGTGTCCTCGATGGTCTCTTCGCGGCCGAGCTGCATGGAGCGCCCGTCGACGATCACCGGATTACCGCCGAGCTGGGAAATGCCCACCTCGAACGAGAACCGGGTCCGGGTGGAGTTCTTCTCGAAGATCGCCGCGACGGATTTGCCCTCCAGCGCACGGGAGCTCAGTGGCTCGGCCTTCAGCTGGTCGGCGAGGTCCAGGATCTCGGCCTGTTCGGCCGGGCTGAGATCGTCGTCGCGGAGAAAGTTGCGGGGCATGCGTTTCGTCTCTGTCCTAGGTGGTGGTGGAATCGAGGGCCCCGGGAAGGGCTTCGAGGAATCCCTTGGCCTCGTCGGCGCTCAGGATCAGCGGTGGTGCCAGCCGGATGGCGTCCGGGGCGACCGGGTTGACCAGGTAACCGGCCTCCTGCGCGGCCTTGGCGACCGCCGCCGAGACCGGTTCGCGCAGCGCGATGCCGAGCAGCAGCCCGGCGCCGCGGACGCCGGCCACCAGCGGATGGCCGAGTTCCTCGACGCGAGAGGCGATGTCCTTGCCCAGCGCGGAAACGTGGTCGTTCAGGTTGTCGGCGGCAATGGTCTTGAGTACCGCGAGCCCGGCGGCGCAACAGATCGGGTTGCCGCCGAAGGTGGTCCCGTGCTGCCCCGGTTTCATCAGCTCGCCCGCCGCGCCGACCCCGATGACCGCGCCGATCGGCAGCCCGCCGCCGAGGCCCTTGGCCAGTGTGATGATGTCCGGGACGATACCGGCGTGCTGGAAGGCGAACCACGCGCCGGTGCGGCCGATGCCGGTCTGTACCTCGTCGAGGACCAGCAGGGTCCCGGTCTCCTTGGTGATCTCCCGCGCGGCCTGGAGGTAGCCGTCCGGCGCCGGGATGACACCCGCCTCCCCGAGGATCGGCTCCAGGAACACCGCCGCCGTGTCGGTGTCCACCGCGGCGCGAAGCGCGTCGACGTCACCGTACGGGACGTGGCTGACACCGGGGACCAGCGGCACGAACGGGTCGCGCTTCGACGGCTGACCGGTCAGCGTCAGCGCACCCATGGTGCGGCCGTGGAAGGCGCCTTCGCAGGCGACGATCTTCGTGCGGCCGGTGAGCCTGCTGATCTTCAGCGCGGCTTCGTTGGCCTCCGCGCCGGAGTTGACGAACAGCGTCTTCGCGTTGCCTGTCAGGCCCGCGACGTCCAGCAGGGTCTCGGCGAACTCGACGACGACCGGGTTCACGTAGATGTTCGACGTGTGGCCGAGTTTCGCGACCTGTTCGGACACCGCGGCGACCACGGCGGGATGGGCGTGACCCAGCGCGTTGACCGCGATCCCGCCGAGCAGGTCGATGTAGGGCTTGCCGTCGGCGTCCCAGACCTTCGCGCCCTCACCGCGGACCAAGGTCAGCGACGGGGTGCCGTAGTTGTCCATGAGGGACGACTTCCAGTGCTCTTGGCCGTCTACATTGGACTTGAGCGTGGTCACGGGAGCTCCGTTTCGGGAAAGACCATGGTACCGATGCCGCGGGAGGTGAAGACCTCCAGCAACACCGAATGGGCGATGCGGCCGTCGATCACGTGCGCACGGCGGACACCGCCGCGGATCGCGCGCACGCAGGCTTCCATCTTGGGGATCATGCCGCTGGCGAGGCCGGGCAACAAGGTTTCGAGCCTGTCCACGCGGACACGGTCGACCAGCGAACCGCGGTCCGGCCAGTTGGCGTAGAGGCCCTCGACGTCGGTGAGGACGACGAGTTTCTCCGCACCCAACGCGGCGGCAAGCGCACCGGCGGCGGTGTCGGCGTTGATGTTGTGCACGACGCCGTCGACATCCGGGGCCACCGTGGAGACCACCGGGATGCGCCCGGCGTTGACGATGTCGAGTACCGCGTCCGGGTTGACCTCGGAGACCTCGCCGACGAGTCCTATGTCGACGGACTCACCGTCCACAGTGGCCCGTTTGCGCTCCGCGGTGAACAGTCGCGCGTCCTCGCCGGAGATGCCGACCGCGTACGGGCCGTGTGCGTTGATCAGCCCGACCAGTTCGCGGCTGACCTGTCCGGTCAGCACCATGCGGACGATGTCCATCGTCTCCGGGGTGGTGACACGCAGGCCGCCCTTGAACTCGCCCTCGACGCCGAGCCGGTTGAGCATCGCGGTGATCTGCGGGCCGCCACCGTGCACCACGACCGGGCGCAGTCCGGCGAGCCGCAGGAACACCATGTCCTCGGCGAAGGCCTGCTTGAGGCTTTCGTCGATCATGGCGTTGCCGCCGTACTTCACCACGACGGTGGCACCGTGGAAGCGCTGCAGCCAGGGCAGGGTTTCGATCAGGATGGCGGCCTTCTCCGACGCCGTCGCGAGCCGTTCGTCGGCGGAGACCGTGGATTCCGGCGTCATGACGAGTACGCGCTGTTCTCTTCGACGTACGCGTGCGAGAGGTCGGTCGTGAAGATCGTCGCCTCGCCTTCGCCGAGACCGAGGTCGACGACGATCTTGATGTCGCGGCCCGACAAGTCCGCCTCGGACCGGTCGGCCGCGGTCGTGCCTTTGGCGAACAGGGTGACGCCGTTGATCGTGATGGCGACCTTGTCCGGGTCGATCTCCGCCGGAACGCGGCCCAGCGCCATGGCGATGCGGCCCCAGTTCGGGTCCGAACCGAAAAGCGCGGTCTTGACCAGGTTGTCCTCGGCGATCGTCCGGCCGACGGCGATGGCGTCGGCTTCGCTCGCCGCGCCGGTGACGGTGACGTCGACGTACTTGGTCGCGCCCTCGGCGTCCGCACGCAGCTGCAGCACGAGGTCGAGGCTGACGGCGGTGAGCAGTTCGGTCAGCTCGGCCTCGGTCGGTTCGACGCCGCTGGCGCCGGAGGCGAGGACGAGCACGGTGTCGTTGGTGGAGGTGCCGCCGTCGACGTCCAGCCGGTCGAAGGTGACGCCGGTGGCGGCGCGCAGGGCTCGGTCGAGGACCTCGGGGGTGACGACGGCGTCGGTGGTGAGGACCGAAAGCATCGTCGCGAGGTTCGGGGCGAGCATGCCGGCTCCCTTGGCGAACCCGCCGACGCTCCAGCCGCTGTCGTGCTTCGCGACGGCCTGCTTCGGCTTGCTGTCGGTGGTCATGACCGCGGAGGCGGCGTTGAGATCCGCGTCCGCACCGGTGCCGAGCTCCTTGAACGCGGTGTCCACGCCGCCGAGCAGGGCTTCCATCGGGAGGCGCGCGCCGATCAGGCCGGTGGAGCAGACCGCGACCTCGATCGCGCCGGTGTCGAGGAGTTCGGCGACCTTCTCGGCCGTCTTGTGGGTGTCCTGGAAACCGCCGGGGCCGGTGGCCGCGTTCGCGCCGCCGGAGTTGAGAACCACGGCCTTGAGGCGCCGCTGCTTGAGCACCTCCCGCGACCACTGCACCGGCGCGGCCTTGATCACGTTGCGGGTGAAGACGCCGGCCGCGACCTGCAGCGGCCCGTCGTTGACGACGAGCGCGAGGTCGAGCTTGCCGGAGGTCTTGATCCCGGCGGCGACGCCCGCCGCGCGGAACCCATTCGGCTGGGTGACGGTCACGGAGCCACTCCTACGGTCGGTAGTCCGGTGGTTTCGGGAAGGCCGAGAGCGATGTTCATCGACTGCACGGCACCACCCGCGGTGCCCTTGGTGAGGTTGTCGATCGCCGCGACCACGACCAGGCGCCGGGTGTCGGCGTCGACGGTGACCTGCAGCTGGACGTTGTTCGAACCGACCACCGAGGCCGTCGACGGCCACTGGCCCGCAGGCAGCAGCTGGACGAACGGTTCGGCGGCGTACGCCTTTTCGTACACCTCGCGGGCTCCGTCGGCGTCCAGGCCGGATTTGAGCGCGGCGCTCGCGGTGGTGAGGATCCCGCGCGGCATCGGAGCCAGCACGGGGGTGAACGAGACCTTGACCTGCTCCCCCGAGACCGCCGACAGGTTCTGCGCGAATTCGGGGGTGTGGCGGTGGGCGCCGCCGACGCCGTACGCGCTGGCCGAACCCATCACCTCCGAACCGAGGAGGTTCGGCTTGAGACTCTTGCCCGCGCCCGAAGTCCCGGTCACGGCGACGACGTTGACCTCCGGCTCGACCAGGCCCGCGGCGAGTGCCGGGGCGAGGGCGATCGAACCGCCGGTCGGGAAGCAGCCGGGGACCGCGATGCGTTTGGTCCCGGCGAGGCGCTCGCGAGCGCCCGGGAGTTCAGGAAGCCCGTACGGCCACTGCCCGGCGTGGTCGCCGCCGTACCAGCGCTGCCAGTCGGCCGCGTTCGAGAGCCGGTGGTCGGCACCGAGGTCGACGACCAGGACGTCCGGCCCCAGTCGCGCGGCGATGGCACCCGAGTGGCCGTGCGGCAGGGCGAGGAAGACGACGTCGTGCCCGGCCAGGGTCTCCGGAGTCGTCTCCAGCAGGATCCGGTCCGCCAGCGGCGCGAGGTGCGGTTGGTGCTGGATGAGCGGCGTCCCCGCGGAGCTGGCCGCGGTCAGCGCACCGATCTGGACTTCGGGATGGGTCAGCAGCAAGCGCAGGAGTTCGCCGCCCGCGTACCCGCTGGCTCCGGCCACCGCGATCTTCACCGTCATACGAATGATTATGCACAGTCGTGCAAGTTCAATCAAACAAAGTCATCCGGCTCACTCGATATAGGCCACCCCCTGTCCCTTATACGGGGCATCCTTGCCGCATGACGGATACGCCCGCCCGGTTGCTCGGCCTGCTGTCGCTTCTGCAGACGCCGCGCGAATGGCCTGGCAGCGAGCTCGCCCAACGGCTAGAGGTCAGCCAGCGGACCATCCGGCGCGACATCGACCGGCTGCGTGAGCTCGGTTACCCCGTCGAAGCGAGCCGGGGTTCCGAGGGTGGTTACCGGCTGGGCGCGGGCGCGGCGATGCCGCCGCTGCTGCTCGACGACGAGGAGGCCGTCGCGATCGCGGTCGGTCTCCGCGGCGCCGCCGGGCAGGCGATCTCGGGGATCGAGGAGTCTTCGGTGCGGGCGCTGGCGAAACTCGAGCAGGTGCTGCCGTCACGGCTGCGTTACCGCGTCGGCGCGCTCGGCGCCGCGACGGTGCCGCTGCCCGGCACCGGCCCCGCGGTGGACCCGGAACACCTCACCGTCTTCGCAGGCGCGATCGCCAACACCGAACGGACGCGGTTCGCCTACCGTACTGGCGACGGGACCGAATCCCGGCGGCATGTCGAACCGCACCGGCTCGTCTCGGCCGGACGCCGCTGGTACCTGCTCGGCTTCGATCTCGACCGCGACGGCTGGCGGATCTTCCGGGTGGACCGGATCACCGAGCCGCGAGCGACCGGCGGCCGGGCCACCCCGCGACAGCCACCGGCCGAAGACGTGGCGGCCTATGTCACCGACAAGATGTACAGCCTCGTTCCCACCTACAGCGCACGCGTGACCCTGCACGCACCTCTGAACCAGGTCGCCCCCGCCATCGGGGACAACATCGGCGAACTCGAACCGATCGACGACGAGACCTGTGTGCTGAACGCGGGCGTGGACACACTCGACTGGCTCGCGTTCCGCTTACTCGGTCTCGGCTGCGAATTCACCGTGCACGAACCGCCGGAACTGATCGGTCACCTCCACGAGATGGCGGCACGCGCCCACCGCGGGATCTCGTCCACAGTGGACTGACGGCGGCCGCGAGGTGTCCGCTCGCGGCCGCCTCGGTTCAGCCGAGTCCACCTGCCTCCCGCTGACTGGGCGGGACCGGGAGATACGCGCCCCGGCGCTCCGGGTCGCAGCCGACCCTGGGCAGCCTCGCCCGGATCCCGCCCGGCGTTCGTTCGAACCGCCGCGCGATCTCCTCGACGCTTTCCCCTGCCAGCCAACGGCTTTCCAGTTCGGCGTCGAGTTCTTCCGACCACGGCAGGCCTTGCCGCGGGGGCCGGTCGGCCGATCTTCGGCGACGATTCCCGCCGCCGCCACTCCTCCCGGCGAACGCCATCAGCGTGTCGGAAAGGACGGTCGCCAGAGCCGGTACGGCCTCGGCGTCGATATCGAGCCTGCCTTCGGCGACAGGCTCCTGCTGCGGTCCGGCTCCGCCGACCATGACGGTCACCCAGCGGTCTTCCCCGGCCGCGCCGCCACCCTCACGGGCGGCGACCTCGATGCGGTAAACGGTGTCCTGCACGCGGACCTCGGTCCGGTGCTCTTCGACGATGTTCATGCCAGGGACGCTAACGGGGGTCCCCGACAATTCCCCGGCGCGGCGGTGGGGATACGGCGCGGGACGGTGGATGACCGGTACTTTCAGCGCACTTCGGGACGAGAGGGTGCCGGTCATGGCGGGTGCCGGGGGTCGTGAGTGATTTGGGTCGTTAGAACGACCCAAATCACTCACGACCCAGGCTCAGAAAGGCAGCGCCTGAGCCAGCGCCTCCTTCTTCACTTCAGCGGCCGACGAGGGCACGTCGGACTTCTTCGACGTCGCCGCCGAACCCTCCGGAACGGGCGGCGGGACCGGGGTGCACTGCACGTCCGAACCGTTACCCGGCTTCCGCACGGGCAGCTTTCCGGTCAGCAGGTAGTCCGCGATCTTGTCGTCCACACAGGACACACCGGACAGCGAACCGGAGTGCGTGGTGCCGCCGGGCGCGCTGATCAGGCTGGAGTTCGGGTAGCGCTTGCGAATCTCGAGGCTGCCGGGGTACGGCGTCGCGGCGTCGTTCTCCTCGTTGACCAGCAGGATTCCGGGTACCTTTCGCCCGTCGATCTCCACTGGCTTGCCCGGCTTCGCCTGCCAGTTGAGGCACGGCGCGTTGAACCAGGCGTTGCCCCAGGTCTCGAACGGCGCCCGGAAGTGCGTGACCCAGTTGTCGAATTTCCAGCGGTTCCAGTTCTGCGGCCAAGCGACGTCGGTGCACTGCACGGCCGCGTACACCGCGTACCCGTTGTCCTGGCCCGGCGGGTTGGAGCCGTCGTACAGGTCCTTCAGGGTCTGCCAGTCACCCTTGTGCACCCAGCCCGAGAACGCGTTCGCCATGTCTTCCCAGCCGAAGACGTAGTACCCGGCCTGCAGGAAGACGTCCGTCCACTCGGAACCGCCGATGACGCCACCCGCGGGCTTGTCGTACAGCTTCTTCTGCTCGGCGTACCACAGCTTCTCGACCTCGGAGGCACTCTTGCCGAGGTGGTAGATATCGTCGTACTTCGCGAGCCAGCCGAAGTAGGTCTTGATGTTCTTGTCGAAGGCGACGTCCTGGTTCAGGTTCGCCTTGTACCAGACGTCGCGGGGGTCGACGGTGCCGTCGAACACCATCCGCCGCACGTTCTGCGGGAACAGCGTGCTGTAGACCTGGCCGAGGTAGGTGCCGTAGGAGAAGCCGTAGTAGTTGATCTGCTTCTCGCCCAGCGCCTTGCGAAGGCTGTCGACGTCCTTCGCGACGTCGATGGTCTTGATGTGTTCGAGGATCGCGCCGTTCTTGGCGCACGCCTTCGCGTAGCCCTTCGCCTTGTCCAGCCACGCCTTCTCGATGGCGCGCGTGGTCGGCACGTACTGCGGGCGGTTGTAGGAGGCGTAGTTCCCATCGCAGGTCAGCGACGGCTTGCTCTCCCCGACCCCACGCGGGTCGAAGCCGATCCAGTCGTACTCTTCGCCCGCCTTCTTGGGGACGGCCCGGCCGAGCGTCGACAGGCCGAGGCCGGAGCCGCCGGGACCACCCGGGTTGACCACCATGACGCCCTGCGACTGGGCGGACTTGTGCTTCACACGCGAGACGGCGATCGAGATTTTCTCCCCGCCCGGCTTCGCGTAGTCCAGCGGGACTTCGAGGAAGCCGCATTCCGCGCCTGCCTTGACCAGGCTCGGCCGGGTACATGCTGCCCAGGAGATCGGCTTCGGATCGAAGTCCTGCGCAGAAGCGGCCGTGGCTGAGGGGGCGAGCGCCATGGTGCCGACGCCGATCCCCGCGACCGCCAGGGCGGCAACGAATTTCTTCATGTGTTCCTTTTCGTCCGCGTTCGACCCGGTCGGGCCGAAGCTACCGAGAACCGGCTTCAATCTCGCTGACCGACACGTTGACCGCCATCCCTCTTTAGGGCGTGTCTGGCAAATCTGTTCGATGGGGTTCGTGATCCAGGTGGTTCCTGGTGGTGTGGGCCCTTCGGCCTCGTACCGGGTCGTACTCGGT
>NZ_JBFBBY010000221.1:0-10525 GCF_040682875.1 Amycolatopsis sp. NPDC051071
TTCCCCCACCCCCCGATGTTCGGTTCTGGGTTCCTGCGTGCCATGTCCCGTCCCCCACCGATCCCCTGGTGTGTGTTTTGGGTCGTTCTAACGACCCAAAACACTCACGAGCCCACCGCCCCACCGCACGAAACAGGGCCGCGAGCAGCCTGCTCGCGGCCCTGTTCTTCGCTGCGCCGGGTTACGACGCGGGCTTGACCTCGGTCTTCGGGTCGCCGTCGACCGCGGCGGTGAGCTGCGGGACGATCCGGTCGATCACGTAAGGCAGGCTCAGCACGGTCACGAAGGAGATCGCGCTGCCGTAGGTTCCGTCGTTCTCCACGAGGACCTCGCGCTTTTCCTTCGCCACCTTCAGGCCCGTGTACAGCGCGTCCTTGCCGAGGATCTCCTGAGCCTTGGCGGGAGTGTCGATGAGCCACACGAGCGCGTCGCGGTCGAGCAGGTCGGTGCGTTCGGCGCTGATGCTCTTGCCGAACTTGTCACCGATGAGGGCGTCGAGGTCGGCGGGCAGCTTGAAGCCGAGCGATTCGAGGATGTGCGAGCGACCGTCCTGGCTGCCGTAGACGAAGTAGCCCTCGTAGGTCGAGGCCATCAGCGCTGACTTGCCCTGGAATTCCGGGTGGTCCTTACGGGCTTGGGCGAACTTGTCTTCGACGCCCTTGACCAGTTCGTTCGCCTTGGTGACGCGCCCGACGGCCTGGCCGACCTTCTTGGTGGCCTCGTTCCACGGGATGCCGTAGTCGTTGTACTCCTTCGGCTGCGCGACGACCGGGACGCCGATCTGGCTCAGCTTGTCGTACTGCTCCTTGGTCAGCCCGGAGTACAGCGCGATGATCAGATCCGGCTTGAGCGCGGCGATCTTCTCGTACTGCGGCCCGTCGACGTCCTTGAGGACCTCGGGAAGCCGCGCACCGCCGAGCTTGCCGGTAGCCCACGGCCCGATGGTGCCGGGGAACTTGCCGAGCCACTCGGTGACGCCGACCGGGACGACGCCGAGGGCGAGCAGCGCGTCCTGCTCGGTCAGGCCGACCGTGACGACGCGCTTCGGCTCCTGGGTGATCGTGGTGCTGCCGTACTTGTGCTCGATCGTCGTCGGGAACGCGTTCGCGTCGACCGCGGAACCCGCGGCGTTCTGCCCGGCCGGAGCGGCCGGCTCGCTGCCACCACCGCACGCGGTGAGCGAAGCGGCCAGCACCAGTGCGGACGCCAGTGCGCCGGCGGTCCGGCGGCGTCCGCGCACGGCGGAAAGGGTGGGGATTCGGGGCATCGTCCGTCCTTCGTGATCAGCGGCCGACGCAACGCCGGATTAATCGGTATGCAGGTTTGCCTAACCTAAGACGCGGGCCGGGTGATTGCAACCAGTGACACTGCGTCGAGGGTCACGTCCGTGAACGGTTGTCCGACCAGGCCGCCCAAAGCGTCGCGTACCGGCCACCGGCGGCTACGAGTTCGTCGTGTGTACCGCTTTCGACGACCTGGCCCGCGTCGAGTACGACGACGCGGTCCGACGCGGCGGCCTGGGTCAGCCGGTGCGCGACGACGAGCGCGGTACGCCCTTCGAGTGCGGCCGCCGCGGCGGCTTCGAGGGTCTTCGCGCCGGCACTGCCCGCCTCTGCCGTCGCCTCGTCGAGGATCGCGATCGGCGGATCCGCGAGGACCAGCCTGGCCAGCGCCAGTTGCTGCGACTGGGTGACGGTCAGCTGGTGCCCGCCTTCACCGACCACGGTGGCGAGCCCGTTGCCGAGTGCCTCCGCCCAACCGCGCGCGCCGACTTTGTCCAGTGCCGCGAGCAATTCCACCTCCGACGCGCCGGGACGGGCGAGTCGCAGGTCTTCCGCCAGCGAACCGGAGAAGACATGCACCTCCTGGCTGATCAACGCGACGGCCTGCCGGGTCGCGGACGGGCCGAGTTCGTCGAGCGGGACACCGCCGACGGCGACCGTGCCCGACCCCGCGGGGTGAATCCCCGCGATGAGCTTGGCCAGCGTGGTCTTCCCGGCGCCGCTCGCGCCGACCAGCGCGACCCGCTCACCGGGGGCGAGATACAGGTCGACGTCGCGCAGTACCGGATGTCCGTCCACATAGGAGTGGCTGACACCCGCCGCCTTCACCGACGCGTCGACGGGCTTCGCGGGCTGCTGGGGTTCGCGTGGTGCGGGCAGGTCGGCGACGCCGATCAGCCGGGCGAGGCTCGCGGTGGCCGCCTGCGCGTCGTCCACCAGTGCCAGCGCGGTGTTGATCGGGTTGAAAAGGCTGTGGAAGTACAACGCCGCCGCCGTCGCCGCGCCGACGGTCACCGCGTCGGCGCCCACCAGGAGGAAACCGGCGGCGAGCACCGCGGAGAGGCCGACGAACTCGGCGAGGTTCAGCCGCGCGAAGAACCGGGTCATCAGCCGGACACCACGCAGCATCAGCTCCATCGCGCCCTCCGACCGCCGCCGTACCCGCTCCACATGAGCGTCGGCGAGGCGGAACGCGCGGACGGTTTTGGCGCCGCCAATGGTGTCGAGCAGTTGCTGCTGCTGGGAACCGGTCGCGATCCGCTGCTTCGCGTACAGCGGGACGGCGTTGCGGAGGTACCACCGCAGGGTGTGGATCTGGATCGGTGTCGCGAGCAGGGCGGCGAGCAGGAACCGCCAGTCGAGGACGCCGAGCGCGGCGAGCGTGAGCACGATGGTCAGTACCGAACGCCCCAGTTCGGGCAGTGCCTCGCGGACCGCCCGCGCGACGACCGTGACGTCGTTGGTGACCCGGGCGGTGAGGTCGCCGGAGCCTGCCCGCTCGACCTGCTCCAGCGGCAGGTTCAGTGCCCGGTCGATGAACCGTTCCCGCAGTTCGGCGAGCAGGGTCTCGCCGAGCCGTGCGGTCAGCGAGACGCCGAGCGCGGTCGCGATCGCCTGTGCGACGGCCACCAGCACCAGCGCGACCACCGGGGTAGTCAGCGTGGTGGCCGGTTGTTTCCCGACGACGAGGTCGACGATCTGTCCGAACAGGGGGGCGGTGAGCAGCCCGATCGCGGTCGCGCCGACGAGTATCGTGAGCGCGCCCGCCGCTCGTGCCTTCGAGGTGCGGACCAGTTCGCCGAGGACGGCGCGGATCCGCTTGCCGTCCGCGGTCGGCAGGAGTTCGCGGCTCATGACAGCACCGCCGACCGGTAGTCGGCGCGCTCGTGGACGAGTTCGGCGTGCACGCCTTCACCGGTCATCCGGCCGCCGTCGAGGACGACGACACGATCGGTGACGGCGAGCAGTGCGGGACTGGTGGTCACCAGGATCGTCGTCCGTCCTCGTCGCAGCCGGGCGATCCCGGCCGCGATCTTCGCTTCGGTCACGGTGTCCACCGCGGTCGTCGGGTCGTGGACGACCAGTACCGGCGCCTCCGCGGCCAGTGCCCTGGCCAGTGCGACCCGTTGCCGCTGACCGCCGGAGAGGGAACGCCCTCGTTCGGTGACGGCGGTTTCGACGCCGCCGGGCAGGGCGTCCGCGACTTCGTCGGCCGCCGACGCCGCCAGTGCCTCGTCGTGTGCGGTACCACCGGCAAGCACGTTCTCCGCGACCGTTCCTTCGAAGAGGTCCGCGTCGTGCGCGGCGACGAGGACGACCTCGCGCACGCGGTGCGGGTCCACTGTGGACAGATCGACGCCGTCCACCAGTACGGTGCCCTCGGTAGGGTCGCCCGCGCGGCCGAGGCAGTCGAGCAGATCGGTCGCGGTGGCCGGATCGGCGGCGACCACACCCACGATTTCCCCAGCGGGGACGTCGAGATCGAAGCCGCGCAGGCTGCCGTAGGTCACCGTCGTGAGCCGGACGTTCCCCTTGGCTGGCGAAGGAAGTTCGCCGTCTCCCGCCCGGACGGCCTCCGGGGCCGACAGCACCTCGGCTACCCGGCCCGCCGACGCGCGGCCCTGTGCCAGTTCGGCGTTGACCCACGCGAAGATCAGGAACGGCGTCTGAAAGAACTGGGCGAGGCCGACCGCGGCGACGAGATCGCCGACGCTGATCGAGCCCGACGACGCGAGCTGCCCGCCGACGAGGGCGACGATCGCGATGAAGATCCCGGTCAGCGCCAGCAACGAGCCGTCGTGCCAGGCCTTCGCCTTGGCGGCACGCAAGGTCGCCTTCAGCGAGTTCTGGCTGGTCTCCCGGTAGCGCGCGATGGCCGTCGACTCGGCGCCGATGCCCTTGAGCACCCGCAGACCCGCGACCAGGTCGACGGCGATCCCCGAAGCGTGCGCGGAGCGTTCCTGCTCGGCTTCGCTGCGTCGTTCGAGTGGTTTGCCGATGAGGTGCGCGAGATACAGCAGGGGAGGCGTCCCCAGCAGGACGAGGAGGCCCAGCGGAAGGGACATCCGCAGCAGGGCGATCGCGCTGACCAGCACCCCCGCCAGCGCGGCGATCCCGAACGGCAGCGCGGCGTTGACCACGCCGACCCGTTGCGCGTCGCTCGTTCCGACGTTCACCAGTTCCCCGGCGAGCTTCCCGGTTTCGGCGCCGCCACCCGGATGCAGGACGCGTTCGCTGATACGGAGGCGGATGTCGTGCGCGGCCCGCAGTGACGCCCCTTCGGCGGCGCGCGCGGCGAAGCGGTAGCTGTAGGACAGTCCCGCGAAGACGACACCGAGGACGGCGAGCCAGATGACGAGGGAGCCGATCGAGTTCCCGGCGACCGCCTGATCGATCACCAGGCCGATGATCACCGGAACGAGTGCTTCACCGCCTTGGTGGCAGGCGGCGAGCACCGACGCGAGCGTGACCTGCCGTCGCTGCCCGGAAATCGCCTGGCGCAGCACGCTCCGGCTGGTGGTGGCCGTTGCGGACACCGGCGTCTCCGTTCTTCGGGATAGGTAAGGCTAGTCTAAGTACGTAACTCGTTGAGGTGAACTCCGGCGTTCGGTCAGCCTCGCCTCACTTGTAAGGAGGATCCGTGGTCGTCACCGAACGCCCGCCCGAAGCCGCCGCCCCGCCGGGCACGGCAGCACGGACCTTCCGTCTCGGTGGTCTGCTGCTCGCGCTGGGCCTGCTGGCGCTCGTTTTTCTGCTGAGCATCTGGGTCGGCTCGAAGAACATCCCGTTCACCTCCACCTGGTCGGTGCTGTGGCATAACGACGGGTCCCCGGAAGCGGTGATCATCCACGACCTCCGCATTCCACGGACGCTGCTGGCCGTGGTCGTCGGCGCGGCGCTCGGGCTGGCAGGCGCGGTGATGCAGGCACTCACCCGGAACCCGCTCGCCGATCCCGGCCTGCTCGGAGTCAACACCGGGGCAGCGGCCGCGGTCGTTTCGGGTATCGCCTTCGTCGGCGTCTCCGGCGTGCTCGGCTACATCTGGTTTGCCTTCGCCGGCGCCGCGATCGCCTCCGTGCTCGTGTACGTCCTCGGCTCCGCGGGCCGCAGTGCCACGCCGGACCGGCTCGTACTCGCCGGATCCGCCGTCATGGCCGTGCTCCAGGCGTACATCGTCGGGGTGCTGCTGCTGATGCCCGAGACGTTCAACCAGTTCCGGTTCTGGAACGTCGGTTCGCTCACCGGCCGGAAATGGGATGTCTTCTGGCAGATCTCGCCGTTCGTGGTGGTCGGGATCGTCATCGCGTTGCTGCTGGCCAGGCCGCTCAACGTGCTCGCGCTGGGCGACCAGACCGGCAAGGCGCTCGGCGCCCACGTCGGCCGCACCCGGGTTTGGGGCGCCATCGTGATCACGCTGCTCTGCGGCGCGGGCACCGCGGCCATCGGGCCGGTCCTGTTCCTCGGGCTCGCCGTACCGCACGCCGCGCGCGTGCTGGCCGGCCCCGATCAGCGGTGGGTCCTGCCGTATTCGATGCTGCTCGCGCCGATCGCGCTGATCGGCGCCGACGTCGTCGGCCGGGTGCTGAACCCGCCCGAGGAGCTGCAGGCGGGCATCGTGGTCGCCTTCCTCGGGGCGCCGGTGTTCATCGCGCTGTGCCGCCGCCGGAAGCTGGCCCGGCTGTGACCGCGATCAAGGAGCGACCGCCGATGACCACCCGCGTCCTGCGTACCCCTGGTGGTGGACTGTCCCTGCGCGTCACGCCGAGGGCGGCGATCGTCGTCGTGGTGCTGGCCGTCGCCGTGTTCTTCCTCGGCGCGGTGAGCATGACCACCGGCGACTACCCGCTGAGCGTCGGCGAGGTCATCCAGACGTTGTTCGGCTTCGGCGACAAGAGCACCGAATTCATCGTGACCACCCTGCGGCTCCCGCGTCTGCTGACCGCGCTGCTGGTCGGCGGCGCGCTCGCGGTGAGTGGCGCGATCCTGCAGAGCCTTTCGTCGAACCCTTTGGGCAGCCCGGATTTCATCGGCTTCACCGAAGGCGCGGCCGCCGGTGCGCTGCTGACGATCACCGTCGTGCACGGAGGGATGCTCCAGGTCTCGCTCGGCGCGCTCGTGGGCGGCATCGTCACCGCGACGATGATCGCGCTGCTCGCGTTCCGGCGCGGGGTGCACGCGTTCCGGCTGATCCTCGTCGGGATCGGGGTGAACGCGATGCTCATCGCCTTCAACTCGTACCTGATCACCCGGGCCTCCTGGCAGGACGGGCTGGCCGCGCAGGCGTGGCTGGTCGGCGGGCTCAACGGACGCGGCTGGGAGCACGTCGTCCCGGTCGCGATCGCGGTCGCCGCGTTGCTGCCGCTCGGTTTCGTCTACGGCAGAAGGCTTTCCCTGCTGGAAATGGGCGACGACTCGGCGAAGGGGCTCGGCGTGCCCGTCGAGCGGAGCAGGCTGGTGCTGATCGCCGTCAGCGTCGGGCTCTGCTCGATCGCGACGGCGGCCGCCGGGCCGATCGCCTTCCTGGCGCTCGCCGCGCCGCAGCTGGCGAAGCGGCTCACGCGGTCTTCTGGGCCCGGCCTCGCCGCGTCCGCGCTGATGGGCATGCTCCTGCTGGTGCTGAGTGACCTGGTCACCCAGCAGTTGTTCCCCGGCCTGCCCGTCGGGATCGTCACCGGCGCGATCGGCGGGACGTACCTGGCCTGGCTGCTGATTTCGCGGGGCGGGTTCAGCCGGGCTGCGCGCTGACCGGCTCGATCGGGGCCGGTTCGCCGAAGCGTGCCAGCGCCAGCGCCGCCGCTATCGCGAGCACGAACCCGACTACAGCCACGGCCGCGAAACCGGGTCGTGTGGTGTCGCCGAGTACGACGACCCCGATCAGCGAGGGGAGCACGGTCTCGCCGATCACCATCATCGCGGTCGAGGTGGTGACGCTGCCGCGTTGCAGCGCGGTGGCGTAGAACAGCATCGCCATCGCGCCGGACACGGCGAGGGTGTACGTGGCGGGATCGGTGAGCAGGTCGAGCGGGGCAAGGCTGGTGAGCACACGGCCCGAAAGCGCGACCATCCCGAAGCTCAGACCGGCGACCAGGCCCAAGGCTGGTGTCCGGATCCGCCGCGGCGCGCGGCCGGCGAGCATCCCGGCCGTGCCGAGCACCACCACCGTGCCGACGAGCACGAGCCGGAAACCCAGCCCGGTCGCCGAGGAACCTTCACTCTCCGCCGAAATCCCGAGCAGGGCGAGACCAGCGCAGACGACCGCGACCGCCGTCCACTCGCGCCGTCCCAAGCGGACACCCAGCGTCCGCGCCGCGACCGCCGTCACGGCGAGGCTTCCGGCCAGCGCCGCCTGGACCACGAACAGCGGCAGGACCCGCAGCGCGACCACCTGGGCGACGAACCCGACGACGTCCAGCGCGAGCCCCGCGACGAACTTCCACTGCCGCAGCACCCGCACGAGGAGCTTGGGATCGACGCGGTCTTCGGCGCCGGAGGTCGCCTTCGCGGCGATCGCTTGCATCACCGAAGCGACGCCGTACGCACAGGCCGCGAAGAACGCGCAGATCAATCCCCACCACATGGATCGCCAGCCTAGCGGTGTGTAGGGTCATCGCCATGTCGAACACGAGTTCGAGGGCCGCCGAGCCGGTGGAACGGGCCTGGCCGGACGGGATCGCCGAGGACGAAGCCGGGATCCAGTGGGACTTCTTACACTTCCTCCGTGCCACCGCCGTGAACAAGGTCGCCGGGCTGACCCGCGAGCAGGCAGCTGCGACGCCGCTGCCGGTGTCGCCGCGGATGAGCGCCTTGGGCGTGCTCAAACACCTGACCGCGGTGGAACGCTGGTGGCTCTCGATCGAGGCCGGTGGCGCGGATCTGCCGTCGCTGTGGACGGGCTCACCGGATCCAAGCTGGGACCTGACCGAAGACGACGATCCGCGTTCGGTCGTCGAGGCGTATCGCGCCGAGTGGGCACTTTCGGAAGCCGCGTTGGCGGGGATCTCGCCTGGTGAGCGGGCGCGCCGGTCGGGAGAACACACGGTGCGATGGGTGCTCGCGCATGTCGTGCAGGAGACCGCGCGGCACACCGGGCACCTGGACATCCTGCGGGAGCTGGCCGACGGCACGGTCGGCGAATAGCACCGTAAGGTGTGCGCCATGGCTGACAGGCTGTACTTCCGGCAGTTGCTCGCGGGCCGTGATTTCGCGGTGGGGGATCCGGTCGCGACGCAGATGGTGAACTTCGCCTACCTGATCGGCGACCGGGAGACGAACGAAGCCGTGATCGTCGATCCGGCGTATGCCGTCGGCGATCTGCTCGACCTGCTGGAAGCCGACGGCATGCGGCTGACCGGTGTCCTCGCGACGCATCACCACCCGGATCACGTCGGCGGCGAGATGATGGGCTTCTCGCTGCCCGGGATCGCGGAACTGCTGGAGCGCGTCCAGGTACCGATCCATGTCAACAGCGCCGAAGCCGAGTGGGTGCGCCGGATCACCGGTGTCTCGGAAACCGACCTGCGCTCGCACGAACACGACGAGGTCCTCGAAGTCGGCGCGGTGCCGATCCGCCTGCTGCATACGCCGGGGCACACCCCCGGCAGCCAGTGCTTCCTCGTCGACGGACGACTCGTCTCGGGCGACACGCTGTTCCTCGAAGGCTGCGGCCGCACCGATTTCCCCGGCGGGGACGCGGAAGCGATCTACCGGAGCTTGCAGTGGCTCGCCGGTCTCGACGGCGATCCGGTCGTCTACCCGGGACACCAGTACTCGGCCGAGCCGTCGGCGAATCTTTCGCGGGTGAAGGACACGAACTTCGTGTTCCAGCCGAAGTCGCTGGACGAGTGGCGGCTGATGTTCGGCGGCTGATGCCCGCGACGGCCCCGCAATTAGTCCTCTAATTGCGGTCCTTGCGCGTGCAACTGCCGCAACTAGAGGACTAATTGCGGCAGGCAGGCGTCCAGATCGCGGGACGGCGAGCCCGCCGGTTGACCCGCCCCGTCCCACCGGCCGAAGCTCGGAAGCGTGACGGTCAAGCTGCATTGGTTCCTGCCCACCACCGGCGACGGCCGGACCATCGTGGAGCACTTCCACGCCAGTCGCGCCGCCGGGGCCACGTCCTCACGGGAGCCGAGTCTCAACTACCTCGCGCAGGTCGCCCGCGCCGCCGAGGCCAACGGTTTCGAGGGCGTCCTGACGCCGACCGGAACCTGGTGCGAGGACGCGTGGCTGACGACGGCGGCGCTGATCCGCGAGACGAGAACCCTCAAGTTCCTGGTCGCCTCCCGGCCCGGGACCGTCTCGCCGACGCTGGCCGCGCAGATGGCCGGGACCTTCCAGCGGATCTCGCAGGGGCGCGTACTGCTCAACGTCGTCACCGGTGGTGACGCGGTCGAGCAGCGCCGGTTCGGCGATTGGCACGATCATGATCAGCGTTACGCCCGCACCGGCGAGTTCCTCGAGATCGTGCGCGGGGTGTGGAGCGGCAAGCCGTTCGACTTCGACGGGGAGCATCTCAAGGTGGAGGGCGCGACCACGCGAGCGGCGCCGGATCCGGTGCCACCGATTTACTTCGGCGGCTCGTCCGCGGCGGCGCTCCCGATCGCGGCACGGCACGCCGACGTCTACCTGACCTGGGGTGAGCCGCCCGCGCAGGTCGCCGAGAAGATCGCCAAAGTCCGGGAGCTCGCTGAAGAACAAGGCCGGAAACTCCGGTTCGGCATCCGGTTGCACACGTTGTCGCGCGACACGGCCGCGGAAGCGTGGGCCGAGGCAGGCAAACTGCTGGACGCGATCGATCCCGAGCGGATCGCCCATACGCAGAAACAGCTGTCCGCCAGCGAATCCGTCGGTCAGCAACGGATGGCCGCGTTGCACGGCGGCAAAACCGACGGCGGTGTCCGTGGGCTGGAGATCCACCCGAACCTCTGGGCGGGCATCGGTCTGGTGCGCGGCGGAGCGGGTACGGCGCTCGTCGGCAGCCACAGCGAGGTCGCCGACCTGATCGAGGAGTACCACGCGCACGGTATCGAGGAGTTCGTCCTCTCCGGGTATCCGCATCTGGAAGAGGCGTACTGGTTCGGCGAAGGTGTCCGGCCGGAGTTGCGCCGCCGGGGACTTACGGCCTAGGGCGTGTCTGGCAAATCTGTTCGATGGGGTTCGTGATCCAGGTGGTTCCTGGCGGTGTGGGCCCTTCGGCCTCGTAAATGACGTAAAAGGTAGAAAGAACCACCCCCCAAGGGGAG
>NZ_JBFBBY010000222.1:0-10243 GCF_040682875.1 Amycolatopsis sp. NPDC051071
CCTCGGCTCAGCCGAGGGAAGGGGTCCTTCACGCGCCGCCGTGGTGACTGGTGGTGCTGCTGGGGCTCGTGATTGCCGTCCGTGCCGGGCGAGGGGAACGTTGAGGGACTCTGGGTCCCTCAAGGAGTCCTTCAAGGACCGGCCGCCACCCGCCGTAGGTACCTGAAACACCCTTTGGCCAGAACGACCCAAATCACTCACGACCCTTGGGGCGTCAGGCGGCCTCTGCCTGGGCGGCACCCGCGATCGCGGCGTACCCACCGGCGATCAGGGCCTGCGCGACACCGGCGTAGAACTCGGGCTGGTCGGGGGCGTCGGTGGCGAGGCCGTCGACGTAGCGGTTGAACAACGAGAACAGCGAAGCGATCAGGACGGTGTCGTGGATGTCGGTCTCGGAGGCGCCGGCGGCCTTGGCGTTGTCGACCAGGGCGGTGGTGACCGAGTGGCCGCTTTCACGGGTGGCGAGGGCGACCTTCAGCAGGGCGCGCAGCTTGTCCGAGATCGGCGCGGAAGTGAGGTCTTCCTTGGCGGCGGCGACGGTCTCGGCGCCGCCTTCGATCTGCGCGGCGGAGAACGCACCGTGCGCCTCGGTGCAGAAGTAGCAGTCGTTCTCCTTGGACACGACGGCGCCGATCAGCTCACGCTCGCCGGGGGTCAGCGAACTCGGGCCGCGCAGCAGGGTCTCGACCAGTTCGGCGAGCGGTTTCGCGGTCTCAGGGCGGAAAGCGAACAGACCGACGAGTCCGGGCTTGGTGGGATCCACCGTGATATGCGACATGCGTCCTCCTGGGATCGACGTAGACACCCGATGGTCTGCCCGCGCACCCCCGGGAACAATATTTTGCCTTGCTCACCCCTGGCAACGGACCGAGCATTCAGGGAGACGTACACCCCTGCCCGCCGTGGAACCGTGGAGAGCACGAGCCGAGCGGAGGGCGGGTCACGATGCAGGACGCCGGAACGGCGCAGACGACGTTGCGTGTCGTGGCCAAGGACGTCGTCGCCGAGGGGGTCGTCACGCTGGTCCTCAAGGCAGCCGACGGCGCGCGCCTGCCCGACTGGACGCCGGGTTCGCATATCGACCTGGTGCTGCCCGGTGGACTGACCCGGCAATACTCCCTGTGCGGGGATCGGTGGAACGCCTACGAGTACCGTGTCGGAGTCCTCCGTGAGACCGACGGCCGCGGCGGATCCGCCTACGTACACGACGAACTCCGTCAAGGCGACACGGTCGGGGTGAGCCGTCCCCGCAACAACTTCCCCTTGGTCCCGGCGAAGAACTATCTCTTCATCGCGGGCGGGATCGGGATCACGCCGCTGCTTCCCATGGTTCATCAGGCGGAACTCCTCGGCGCCGACTGGAAGCTGGTCTACGGCGGCCGGACGAAAGACTCCATGGCCTTCCTCGACGAACTCGCCGGGTACGGCGAGAGAGTGCACATCGTCCCCGAGGACGAACAAGGCCGCCCGGATCTCCAGGCCGCGCTCGGCGAGGTCCATGTGGGTCTTCGCGTCTACTGCTGCGGTCCGCCAGGACTCCTCGACGCGGTCGAGAACGCTTGCGCCCCTTGGCCAGCGCCGACACTGTGGACCGAGCGTTTCTCGGCGCCGGAACAGGGCGCGCCGGTGCGCGGCGAGCCGTTCGACATCGTGCTGGCCCGCCGGGGCGCGACGGTCACGGTCACCAAGGACATGACCGTCATCGACGCGATGCGCGCGGTCGGCGTCGACCTGCTCTCGTCCTGTATGGAGGGTGTCTGCGGCACCTGCGAGACCACGGTCCTCGACGGCGTCGTCGACCATCGCGACGCCCTGCTCACCGCCGAGGACCGCGCGGCCGGGGACCGCATGTTCCCGTGCGTCTCACGTTCGTGCACCGACCGGCTCGTACTGGACCTGTAAGCCCCGGAGGCCGTGCTCATGACCGCCAGCAGGCTGTCACCGCCCGTCATCGACATCGACCCGTTCGGTACCGAGGTGCTGACGAATCCGTATCCGCTCGAACACGCGCTGCTCGCCGCCGGGCCGCTCTCGTACTTGAGCGCGCACGACGTCTACGCCGTCGCGCGGTATGACGCCGTCTACGCGGCTTTGCGTAACTGGCAAGGATTCCAGTCCGGTGCCGGGGTCGGGCTGTCGAACTTCCGGACCGAAAAGCCTTGGCGACGGCTGAGCATCGTCGTCGAGGCCGACCCGCCACACCACGACGCACCACGACGCGTACTCGCGAATCTGCTCGGCCCACGCGCGCAGCGCGGGCTCCGCGCCGAGTGGATGGCGAAGGCGCACAAGATGGTCGGCAAGGTCCTCGACGGCGCCCCGGGCAGCACGGTCGAGTTCGACGCGGTGACGGCGATCGCGGAGAAGTTCCCGCCCCGCGCGGTCGGCGACGCGCTCGGCATGCCAGAAGAGGGCCGCGAGAACCTGTTGCCGTTCAGCGACTTCCTGCTCAACGCGTTCGGCCCGCGCAACGAACTCGTCGCGGCAGGCGCACCCCACGCGAAGTTCCTGACGACGTGGGTCATGGAGCACTGCCGTCGCGACAAGCTCACCGAAGACGGGCTCGGCGGCCAGATCTGGGCGGCAGCCGACCGCGGCGAGATCACCCACGAGCAGGCGCCGGGGGTGGTGCGTTCGCTGTTCGCGGCCGGATTCAACACCACCGCGCACGCGCTCGCCGCGGTCATGCACGCGCTCGTCACGCATCCCGAGCAGTGGCGACGGCTTCGCGCCGAGCCTTCGCTGGCGCGGATCGCCTTCGACGAGGCCGTGCGCTGGGCGTCGCCGGTGCAGACGTTTTTCCGTACCGCGGTGGGGGACGTGCCGGTCGGCGACCACATCGTGCCCGACGGCGCCAAGGTGCTGATGTTCCTCGGCGCGGCCAACCGGGATCCCCGGCGCTGGGCCGATCCGGACAAGTTCGACCTGTCCCGCGACCCGTCCGGGCACGTGGGCTTCGGGTTCGGGCTGCACCAATGCGTCGGGCAGAACCTGGCAAGGCTCGAAGCCGAATGCCTCATCACCGCGCTCGCGGAGCGCGTCGAGACGCTGGAACCGGCGGCGCCCGGGAAGCGGCGGCTCAACAACACCTTGCGGGCCTGGCATTCCATCCCGGTCCGCGCCCGGCTGGCGCGGTAGAGAAACGGAGCGCGGAATGACCGAAACGGTGACCGAGGGGCAGGCCGAACTGCTCGCCATCGACGCCGAGTACCTGTGGCATCCGTGGTCGCCGAGCCGGGTCAGCCCGGACACGCTCGTCGCGGTGTCCGGCAAGGGCTGCGAGGTCACCGACGCCGACGGCCGCACCTATCTCGACGCGAAGTCGTCCGGATTCAACGCGACGCTGGGTTACGCGTGTCAGCCGGTGGTCGACGCGATCGCCACGCAGGTGGCGAAGCTGATGACCTACGACATGGGTGAGGGCGCCAACATCCCGGCGATCCGGCTGGCACAACGTATCGGCGAACTCGCCGGTCCGGCGCTGACCCGGACCTTCTTCTGCAACAGCGGTTCCGAGGCGATGGAGGCGGCGATCCGGATCGCGCGCTTCTACCAGGCCGTACTCGGCTCGCCCGAGCGCGGACTCGTCGTCTCACTGCACAACGGCTATCACGGCGCCACCATGGCCGGTGCCGCGACCGCCGGGGCGCCGTCGCCGATCGCCGACGAACTGACACCGAACGGATTCGTCACCATCCCCGGCCCGGAAAAGGGCATCGGCGCACTGCGGGACTTCCTGGACGGCTACGGCAAGCGCACCGCGGCCGTGCTGGTGGAGCCGGTCCAGTCGCGTGGCGCCTACGTCATGCCGGAGGAGTACCTGCGGGGTGTCCGGGAACTGTGCGACGAATACGGGATCCTGCTGGTCCTCGACGAGGTGACGACCGGCTTCGGCCGCACCGGGCTGATGTTCGGTCACCAGCACGCGGGCGTCCAGCCGGATATCCTGGCCACCAGCAAAGGCCTGGCGGCGGGCTACATCTCGCTCGGCGCGGTCACCACCACCCAGCACGTCTTCGAGGTCTTCGACAGCAACAAGAAGAGGGCCGGGTTCGTGCACGGGCACACGCATTCCGGGCACGCCACGGCGTGCGCGGCCGGGCTCGCGGTGATCGACTACATCGAGAAGGAACACCTCCTCGCGAACGTCCAGGCCAGGGGCGACCAGTTGCTGGCCGCACTGGAACCGTTGCGGGACCTGGACCGCGTGACCGACATCCGCGGCCGTGGGCTGATGATCGCCGTCGAGATGGACCGCTCACGCCGGGCGGCACAGATGCGGAAACTGATGCGGGACAACGGGGTGCTGGTCCGGCGCACGGGCAGGAACGTCGTACTCGCGCCGCCGCTGATCCTCACCGCCGAGGAGGCGGACCGGATCTCGCGTGAGCTGCTCGCCGCCGCGGAAACGGCCGCGACCGTCGAATACTGAGGGACAGACCGGGCCGGGAGTGCCCCGAGGGGTGGCGCTCCCGGCCCTTCCGCGCCTGGATCAGACGCGGGCGAGCGGCAGCGGCGTGTCCGCGGTCATGACGATGTCGCCCAGCAGCTTCGCGAACCCTTCCGGATCCCAGATGAACCCACCGTGGTCGCCGGGGAACTCCACCACCGGGACGCCGAGTTCGCCGGCGAGCGCCGAACAGGTCCGGCGGGTGAGCAGGCCACCGGAGTCCGCGCCGAGGCCGACGACGACCCGGAACGGCCCGTCGCGCAACGCGTCGAGGTCCGGGGAGTACCGCGTGGTCTCGCGGAGCTCGTGGACGAAGAAACGACGTCCGTCTTCCTTGTCCCGCTCGGGGGAGTCGCCAGGCGGCGGGCCTGCCTCGTCCCCTTCGTAGCCGGACGTGCCAAGGAACATCCTCCACGCGGCTTCGAGGCCGTCGGTCTCGAACGTCCTCACGATCTCGTCGACCTCGGCGTGCCGCTCCGCCGAATCCGGCAGCAGGTTCAGCGTCGGCGGCTCGTGCGCGACGATCGTCCTGATCCGGCCGGGATGACGCGCGGCCAGCGCGAGTGTGGTCATCGCACCGCCGCTGGAGCCGAACACGTCGGCCGTCTCGGCGCCCAGCGTGTCCAGGATCGCGATGACGTCGTCGGCACGCAGGTCCGGGGTCGAATCCTGGCCCGGGTCGTCCAGCGGGCTCTGTGCGATGCCCCGGGGGTCATGGGTCACCACGGTGAACCGGCTCGCCAGCGCGTCGGCCAGCGGTGCGAAGGCGTCCGCGGCCATCGGTGAGCCCATGGCCAGCAGCAGCGGTCCGTCGCCGCGGACCTCGTAGTGCAGCCGGCCGCCGGGGACGTCGATCTCGTTCGTGCTGGTCATCTCGGTCGTCCTTCCTTGATCTTCCCGCCTGTCGGGCGGGCGTCAAGGGTTGGACTCCTGGCCGGGCGCGAACTCATCGCTCGCGCCCGGCCACTGTGGATATTCACCCGGTAGTGGTCATCCGGCGGTGAAGATCTTACCCATGATCCGTCGCGAAACGGCCCTTGGCGAGAACGCCAAGAACGCCGTGAGCAGACGCGCGACGGTTCCGGGCACGGTGATCGCGCGGCCGGCGTCCCAGGCCTTCAGCCCACCCCGGACGACCTGTTCCGCGGTGGTGAAGCCGGGGGTCTTCTCGACCGTGTCACCCAGCCCGGCGACGTCGCCGAACTCGGTCGAGGTCGCACCGGGGCACAGTGCCATGGCCCGCACGCCGGTGCCGTCGAGTTCGGCCGACAACGACTCCGTGAAAGACAGCAGGAAGGCCTTCGTGGCGCCGTACACGGCCATGTTCGGGGTCGCGAAGAAACCGAGGTTCGACGCCACGACGATGATGCCGCCGGAGCCGCGTGCGACCATTTTGGGGACGGCCTGCGAGACGAGGTCGACGTTCGCCGTCACGTTCAGCCGGATCATGCCGAGCGCGTCGGCCGGGTCCGACTCGTGGAACCGGCCACGCGAGCCGCGGCCGGCGTTGCAGACGAGGAGATCGGCGCCGCCGAGTTCTTCGGCGCGCCCGAGGATGGCCTCGGCCGCGCCTTCGGCGGTGACGTCGCGGACTTCCGGGACGATGAAACCGCCGGAGTCCTTCGCCAGTTCGGCGAGCCGGTCGGCGCGGCGGGCGACGGCCAGCACGCGGTAGCCGCGGCCCCGCAGCACACGCGTGAATTCCGCGCCGATACCCGACGACGCGCCGGTGACCACGGCCAGTGGCGCGTCGTGCGGGGAGCCCGCGGTCATGACCGGACCAGCGAGGGCTCGCCGAGCCGGACCGGGACCTCCCGGTGGCCGTTCATGATGAACGTGCCCTGTCCTTCGAGCTCGTCGACGCCGACCGCGAGCTTCAGGTCCGGGTAGCGCGCGAACAGCGCGGGCAGCGCGATCCGCAGCTCCAGCCGGGCCAGCGGCGCGCCGAGGCAGAAGTGCGAGCCGTGGCCGAACGAAAGGTGGGTCTTGTCGGCGCGGGTGGCGTCGAACACGCCCGCCGTCTCACCGTGGTTCTCCGGGTCGCGGCCGATTGCGGTGAAACCCATCAGCACCGGGTCGCCCTTGCCGATGGTGACCCCGGCGACCTCGATGTCCTCGGTCGCGTACCGCAGCGGAAGCTGCGCGACCGGGGCGTTGACCCGCAGGGCCTCTTCGATGACGTCGTCCCAGGAAACCTGGCCGCTGTCGAGGAGATTCTTCTGCTCGGGCCGGCTCAGCAGCGCGACGACGGCGGCGCTGAGCGCGTTCATGAGGGTTTCGGAACCCGCACCCAGCATGAGGTGCAGGGTGCCGACCATCTCTTCGTCGGTGAGCCTGCTGCCGTCCTCCTCGCGCGCGGCGAGCAGGAGACTGGTCAGGTCGTCGCCAGGGTTCTCGCGTTTGAACTCGGCGAGTTCGGTCAGCTCCTGGTGCCACAGCTCGACGTTCGCCTCGGCCTCGTCACCGGAGGTGGTCGTGGTGACGTTGACGCCGGCGCCGCGCAAGGCGGACGCGCGAGCCGATTCCGGCACCCCGAACATGTCGCAGATGACGCGCGCGGGCAACGGGGTGGCGAAGCGGCCCTTGAGGTCGATGACCTCGTCCGGTCCGGCGGTGGAGAGGCCGTCCAGCAGGTCGTCGACGATCTTCTCGATCAGCGGGCGGGTCAGCTCGACCTGCTTCGGCGTGAAACCGCGGGAAACCAGTTTGCGCAGGCGCAGATGGTCGTCGCCGTCGTTGGTGGTCATGTTGTCCATCAGGAGCCAGCCGATGAGCGGCCAGTTCGAGGGGATCTCACCCTCGGTGTAGCGGGTCCATTTCTGCGGGTCCTTCGCGAACCTGTCGTCGGACAGCACCTGGCGCGCCGCCTGATACCCGGTCACGGACCAGCCGATCACCCCGCCGGGCAGTTCGACCTGGGTGATCGGCCCCTGTGCGCGGAGAGCTTCACTCTCCGCGTGGATGTCCGTACCCGTGATGTCCAAGAGGTAAGGGCAGCGGCTTTCCATCGGATCTTCTCCTCAACGATCGAAAAAGGTGGTGCCGGATCTCCGGCCCGGTCAGGACCGGAAGAACACCGTGAGCAGCGGGGCGCCCGCCTTCTGGTTGAACAGATGCCCCTCGTTCATGCACACGTACTGGCCGTTGGGGAGCCCGTCGGCGAGGGCGTGGCAGTTGTCGATCAGCCAGGAAGGGCTTTCCCGGCCGCCGATGACCAGGGTCGGCACGCCGATCCCCGGCAGCTGATCGAACGGGACGGACTCGTGGTTCGCGTCGAGGATGGAGTCGTACAGCGTCGTCGGGGCCATCGCCTCGAACGACGGCCAGATGGGAAGGGATTTGAACCCTTCGATCGTTTCCGGGCTGAACCGGACGTTCTCCCGCAGGAACAACGCGACGGCGTCGGTCCGGTGATCGGCGGCGACCATCCGCTCTAGATCGTCCATATAGGACTCGGGGAGCGGGTGGCCGCCGTAGGTCGGTTCGTACAGCGCGAGTTTGCCCATCGGGACACCCTGTGCCGCCGCCCGCATGGCGATCAGGCCACCGGTACAGTTGGCGAAGATCGCCGCGCCGGGGCCCGCCGCTTCGAGGACCGCCGCCAGGTCTTCGACCTCCCGGTCGACCGTGTACCCCGGCAGGCCGCCGTTGTCCTCGCTGTTCCCGCGGCCGCGGCGATCGTAGTTGTAGACGGTGAAATCCTCCGAGAGCAGCTCGGCGAGATCGGCGAACATGGCCTTCTCGTTGAGCCCGCCGCCGAGAATGAGCACCGGTGGCCCTTCGCCGGACTTCTCGAAGGCGATCCGCGTCCCGTCCGCCGACGTCACATATTCGAGTACGAGACCGCGTGCCCCGAACCCGATGTTGTCGAGGCTGGCCGCGGTTTCCTGGTTCGCCATCACGAGTCTCCCGACTGTCGAAGCCCGCTTCCCACGCTAGGTCTCGCTCACCTCCATGCCATCTCCCTGCTTGCCCGAAAGAAGTGCTTTGAATTGTCCGCTTGAGGCGATGTTCATGATCGACGGCGACGTAACTCATCGGGAGGGAGTGAGGCCGGCCCTGCCTGATGACGCGATCGGAACCTACGCTCGTTCGCGCGGCATATCGGGGGTTTCGGACCGGCGAAGGAGCACTTCCGTGGCACGTCCCATCGAAAAGATCGTGATAGTCGGGGGTGGGACGGCCGGCTGGTTGTCCGCCGCTTACCTCAACCGTGCCTTCGGCGGAAAGGTCGGCATCACCCTCATCGAATCGCCGCGGATCCCGCGGATCGGGGTGGGTGAGGCCACCGTCCCGACGCTGCGGACCACCTTCGCCTTCCTGGGCATGGACGAAGCGGACTGGATGCCGAAGACGAACGCGGTCTTCAAATCCGCCGTCCGGTTCAACGACTGGCGCAAACCACACGAGGGCAAGGACGGGCACACGTACTACCACCCGTTCTTCGACGTCCCCGAACCCGCCGTGCGGAATTACGAGAAGCCGTTCCACAAGCGGTTCGGCCGGGGTGTCTCGCTCGCGCATTTCTGGCTGAAGCAGCGCCTCGCCGGGGACACGCGGGTCCGGGAGACCTTCGGTGACGCGGGAATGGCTCTGCAGCGCCTGTGTGAGCTGAACAAAGCCCCGAAACCGTTGCCCGGCACCGATGCGCCGGACCCCGGCTACCGCTACGCCTACCACTTCGACGCCGCGTTGGTCGCCAAGTACCTCCGGGAACTCGCGACCGGCCGCGGTGTCAAACACGTTTCGGCGGACGTCAAGTCGGTGACCGTCGACCCGCGCGGCACGATCGAGAAGGTCGTCACCGACACCGGCGGCGAGATCGAAGCCGACCTTTTCCTTGACTGCACCGGGTTTCGTGGCCTGTTGATCAATCAGACGCTGAACGAGCCGTTCGTCAGCGCCAACGACGTCCTCCTGTGCGACTCCGCAGTCGCGCTGCCCGCCCAGCACAAGGAAGGCGGGCTGCGGCCGTACACCTCGGCGACCGCGAAGCCCGACGGCTGGATCTGGGAGATCCCCCTCGCCGACCGCGACGGCACCGGTTTCGTCTACTCCAGCGCCTTCACCACGCCGGAGAAGGCCGAGCGGCGACTACGTGATCACCTCGGCGGCCGCGACCACGACATCGACGGCAACCACATCAAGATGCGGGTCGGGCACAACCAGCGCTCGTGGGTGAACAACTGTGTCGCCGTCGGCCTGTCGAGCTGTTTCGTCGAGCCGCTGGAGTCCACCACGATCGCGCTCATCGAGTACCAGCTGGCGCTGCTCGTGCTGCACTTCCCGGACTCCGGCTTCGACGAGCGCCGTAGAGCCCGCTACAACGAGCTGATGGTCGGCGCCTTCGAGGACATGCGTGACTTCATCGTCATGCACTACACGCTCACCGACCGGAACGACACCGAATTCTGGAACGCCGTGCGGGAAGCGCCGATCCCGGCGAGCCTGGAGGAGAAGCTCTCCGAATACGCGGACAGCGTCATCATCCCCGACGGCAGCCAGCTGCGGCTGTTCGAAACCCGCAGCCTGTGGGCGATTCTGTCCGGAATGGACTTCGAGTTCAAGAAGGCGCCGCCGTCGGTCGACCTGATGAACGACGCCGCGGCATGGGAGATGTTCAAGCAGATCGACAAGGAACGCGAGATCTACTCGGCAGGCCTTCCCAGCCACCGCGAGTACATCGACGCCCTGCACCGAGGCCTCTGATCGCGCGTGAAGGCCCCCTTCCCTCGGCTGATCATTCAACCCATGGCCGAGGGAAGGGGGCCTTCACGCGGAGAACGTCAGCCG
>NZ_JBFBBY010000223.1:0-10118 GCF_040682875.1 Amycolatopsis sp. NPDC051071
CTCGGAATCACCCACTGACCAGCCACAACGACTTTGCCGGGGCCCTGGCGCCTAGCGCAAGGAAGGGGGCCTTCATGTACTGGGGTAGGTGTGAAGGTCGAGTTTCCTCGGCTGAGCCGAGGGAAGGGGTCCTTCATGCGCCGCCGTTGCGACTTGGGGGACGCTGAGTCCGTCAAGGCGTCCTTCACAGCACTGCGATCCCCGGCTCGGCCGCCAGATTCGCCACGCCACCCTGCCTTACCCCTCACTAGCCCTAACCGTGCTTACCCTCACGACCCAGTGGCTTTGGAAGGCGGGGGCAGGGAACGCCTTGGAAGGTGTCGCCGGGATCGGCTGAACGGTCGCCCACCCCGTGTCGCCAACGCTGGAAGGAATGCTTGCTGGCCAGGGCAACGGCTCCACCGCGACGACCTTACTTGGCCGAGCGCGACGCACCGGCCCACTCGCGGCTACGGGTGGCGGTCCGCCTGGTCGGCGAACACCCGCACCGCCTCGTTGATCGCCGCGCACCGGGCGCTCCGGACGGCTTCGGTCAACGGCCGCAACGCCTCCGCGCGTTGATTGACCGCCGACGCCGAGAGCGCGCCACCCGGGTCGTCGGACTCCGCGATCGCCAGGATCGCGGCGATCTCCTCGGACCGCTGGAGCACCCGGAGCGACCGGCCGGGCATCCCGGCAGGCCACGGCGCGTCGGTGGCCGACCGCAGGCGTGCCGAAAGTTCCGCACGCACACCACGGCGGTCGCTGGCGACATCGAGGGATTGCAAGGCGCCGGCACTCGCGCGGATCGCGTCGGTCAGGCCGTGCTCGGCCTCACCCAGCGGCCGGTACTCGAGGACACCCGGTGTGGGCACGGAGTACACGGTCCACCGCATCAGGCCTTCGGCGATCACCTCCGGGACCAGGCCGTAGCCGAAATCCGGCAACAAGACGGCCTCGCCGGTCCGCAGCGCGGCCTCGGTGAACAGGCCGCCACCACCCAGACCGCGGACGTCACCGGGCACCGGCAGGAGCAACTGCATGCTTTTCGCGCCCTGTGAGCGCAGAGCCAGCAGCAACTGCACCGGAGTCGCCGCACGGTTGAACGCGAGCGGCAAATCGAACGCCTCCGCGGCCGCGGCATCCGCGGCGACGACGTCATGGGCCTCGCCCCAGACGAGGAGGGCGTCAAGGACGTCGTCGGAGGCGGCGGCTCCGTTCAGCCACGCCGAAGACCAGACCGCGAGGGTCGCACTAGGACGGCACACTGGGTTTATTTTAGTCGTGCGTTGACGGAAACCTTCCGCAGGGCGGTGTCTTTTCGGGCCGTGCGCTGAAGCCCGCCGGTCCATTCCGGAGCCGCCGGACCCTTGACCTTGGTCCGGCGCCTTCGGTTTCAGCAGGCCCTGGTGGAAGGCCTCGGCGACGCCGGTCGCTCACCCGAGCTTCCCGTGGATGTTCAGCAGAGGGGACTTCACCGTCGCTTCCGTAAGGAACAACTGTGCCGCGGACTCCCTGTCAGGCCGTGCGCCCGGCGGCGAACAACGATCGCAGATGTCCGCCGTTGGCGATCACCGCGATGCCGATCAGGACGAGCCCGCACAGCCCTTGTTCGACCCGCATCCACACGGGCAGGAAACCGGGCAGCGAGATCAAGACCGCGATCGCCACCACCATGGCGGCGGACGCGATCCGGAGGCGAAGGTAGGCGCCGCGGCGGCCGCGGGTGGTGCCGAGTACGAACACGAGCATCACCACCGACGCGATGAGGACGCCCTCGCCGCGGACCCACACGATGTCGTTCACGAGATCCGGCCGGTCCCGCCACAGGTAGGCGACGAGGAGGGCGAGCACGCTGATGCCGATGTAGCACGAGACGAGCACCTTCATCCGCACGAAGGCCGTGCGGCTGCGAGGGTGGCCGAGGTCGTCTTCCGGCACCGGTGGTTTGCGCGTTTTGGGCATGCGTCCAGCCTCCCGTGCGGGCACCCGGTTCCACATCAACCGATTACCCGAAAGTTCCCATCCACCGATCGGTTGATGCCCGACCTGGCGCTCTCAAGCTCACCACGGGGCGGTCGCCGCCCGGTTTGGAAGTCGACCGCTGACCGGGCCGGTCAGCGGGTCAGCCGCAGCAGGTAGCTGATGTCCCGGTCGAAGGTGAGTTCGCGCAGGATCGTGGTCGGCCGCCCGTCCGCCATCCGCCAGACGAAGGTGTAGAGCACTGGCTCGCCGTCCTTGACCCGCCGCATCATGATCGCGGCCTGGTCGCCGAGGTCGGTGGTGGCCGGGAACGTGACATCGTCGACGGACTCGCCGATGCGCCGCCCTTGCTCGCGCAGCGCGCGGAAGCGGTCCATGAACTGGTCTTTGGTCAGGGTGATCGCCTGCCCTGCCTGATCGACCCGCACGTTCTCGAAGCCGGGGTCATACAGTCGGTCCAATGCGTCGATATCCATGGCCAGTCCGGCCTTGAGATAGGTCCACATGCCGTCCACGAGTGCCTGATTCATGACCACATCTCTCTCTATAACGTCATTATATTGAGCCGAATGTAACACAGTTATAGAGTGAGGGGCATGGACGCGGAGACGATCGTCGGCCAGGGCCTGGCGTTGCTGAAGCAGGAAGGGCTGGCCGGTGTGACCTTTCGCAAGCTCACCACCAGCCTTCAGATCAAGGCGCCCGCCATCTACTGGCGGTTCAACGACAAGCGCGAGCTGTTGGAAGCCATGGCCGAGGGGATGCTCCGGAAGGAGTTCGGCGAGCTGGCGCCGATGCCGCCTGGCCAGGACTGGCGGCCGTGGCTGCGCGAGATGCTGTGCGGTCTGCGTCGCGCCATGCTCGCTTACCCCGACGGCGCCCGGGTGGTGGCCGGTGCCCGGCCGCCGAATACGCCCACCCTCGCCCGCATCCCCGAATTCGGGCTGCGCGCGCTGGAAGACAGCGGACTGTCCCTGCCGGAGGCGGCCACCATCGTCTACACCGCCGTCCACTACACCCTCGGCCACGTCATCGAGGAACAAGATTCCGCCGACGCCCAGCCCACCGAGGAGTTCGCGCTGGCCTACCCGACCGTGGCCCGCACCATGAACGAGGGACGCCGCATCGGCTTGACCGCCACCGACATCTTCGACGCGGGCTTGTCCCTGATCATCGGGAAGCGGTGACCGGAGCAGTCATCACCTGGAGTTGGTACACGTCGACGGAACGACGATCGCGAAGTAGCGTCGAACGGGTGAACGATGTTCCCGCAAATCTGCCCCGGACCGCCGGGGACCTTCGCGCGGCGGGCCACCTGCCGCGTTCGATCAAACAAGAGTTGCACGACAACCTGCTCGTCAAGCTCCGTGCCGGGGAAAACGCCTGGCCCGGGATCGTCGGTTTCTCGCGCACCGTGCTGCCGCAGCTGGAACGCGCGCTGCTGGCCGGGCATGACGTCGTCCTGCTCGGTGAACGCGGCCAGGGCAAGACCCGGCTGTTGCGCACCCTTCCGGGACTCCTCGACGAGTGGACGCCCGTCATCGAGGGTGCCGAACTGACCGAGCATCCGCTCGACCCGATCACCCCGGAATCGCGCCGCCGCGCCGCCGAACTCGGCGACGCCCTGCCGGTGACCTGGCGTCACCGCGACGAGCGCTACACGGAGAAACTGGCCACACCGGACACTTCGGTCGGCGACCTGATCGGCGACGTCGACCCGGTGAAGGTCGCCGAGGGCCGTAGCCTCGGCGATCCCGAGACCATCCACTTCGGACTCGTCCCGCGTGCGCACCGCGGCATCGTGGCGATCAACGAACTGCCGGACCTCGCCGAACGCATCCAGGTCGCGTTGCTGAACGTGATGGAGGAACGCGACATCCAGGTGCGCGGCTACACTCTGCGCCTGCCGCTGGACGTACTGCTGGTGTCGACCGCCAACCCGGAGGACTACACCAACCGCGGCCGCATCATCACCCCGCTCAAGGACCGCTTCGGCGCCGAGATCCGGACGCATTACCCACTCGACGTCGAATCCGAGATCGCGGTCGTGCGGCAGGAGGCACATCTGGTCGCCGAGGTCGGCGAGCCACTGCTGGAGGTGCTCGCCCGGTTCGTGCGGAACCTGCGCGAATCGCCGGTGATCGACCAGCGTTCCGGCGTGTCGGCCCGGTTCGCCGTCGCGGCGGCGGAAACCGTGGCCGCGGCGGCGTTGCGCCGGTCCGCGCTCACCGGCGAGGAGCCCGCGGTCGCGCGTCCGGTCGACCTCGACGCGGTGCCCGGCGTGCTGCGCGGCAAGCTCGAATTCGAGCCGGGGGAGGAGGGACGCGAGACCGAACACCTCGTGCACCTGCTGCGTCGCGCGGTCGCGGAGACGGCCCGGTCCCGGTTCGCCGGGCTGGACCTGCTGCCGCTGGCCGACGCCGTCGAGGACGGACACCTCGTCACGACCGGCGAACGTGTCCCCGGCAAGGACGTCCTCGCCGCGCTGCCGGAACTGCCCGTGCTCCACGACGTCGCCGCACGAGCGGGCGTCGGCCCGGACGAACCGGCGGGGCGGATCGCGGCCGCGGTCGAACTGGCGCTGGAATCCCTGTTCCTGTCGAGGAAACTCGCCAAGGACTCGGACGACACCACGACCGTCTACGGCCGATGAGCGCCGTCCCCGAGGGCTATTCGTACGGGCCGTGGCACGACGGCCCGGACCCGCTGGCGCCACCCGCGGACCTGCGGGACGCGTTGGACGAGATCGGCCGCGACGTCATGGCGGGCGCCTCGCCCCGATCCGCACTGGAGGAACTGCTGCGGCGCGGGACCCCGCGCACCGCGGGCCTGGACGAGCTGACCCGGCGGCTCTGGCAGCGCCGTTCGGAGATCCAGCGCCGTCACCGGCTCGACGGCACGCTCCAGGAGGTGCGGCAACTGCTCGACCAGGCGCTGGAGGCCGAGCGGCGCGAGTTGTTCCCCGATCCGGACGACGACGCGCGCTTCCGCGAAGCGCGGCTCGACGCGCTTCCGCCGGGGACGGCGGCGGCCGTGCGCGAACTCGCCCAGTACGACTGGCGTTCGCGGCAGGGCAGGGAGAACTACGAAAAGATCCGCGACCTGCTCGGGCGTGAGCTGCTGGATTCGCGGTTCGAAGGGATGAAGGAAGCACTCCAGAACGCCGGCCCGGAGGAGGTCGAGCGGGCGGGCAAGATGCTCGCCGACCTCAACGATCTGCTGGCCGCGCACGCGCAAGGCCGCGACGACGTACCCGAGCGGTTCGCCGAATTCATGCGTGAGCACGGCGAGTTCTTCCCGGAGAACCCGAAGAACGTCGAGGAGCTGATCGACGTCCTCGCCGCCCGCGCCGCGGCCGCACAGCGGATGCTCAACTCGATGACCCCGGAGCAGCGCGCCGAACTCGCCGAACTGTCGCAACAGGCGTTCGGCGATCCCCGGCTCGCGCAGCAGCTGTCCACTTTGGACTCGCAGCTGAAGGCCCTGCGGCCAGGGGAGGACTGGACGTCTTCGGAACGCTTCCGTGGCAACGATCCGCTCGGTCTCGGCGAAGGCGCCAAGGCGATGTCCGACCTCGCCGAACTCGACGCGCTGGCCGAACAACTCGGCCAGTCCTATCCCGGCGCGCGGCTGGAGGACATCGACGTCGACGCGCTCGAACAGCAGCTCGGCCCGGACGCCGGTGTCGATGCCCGGCGGCTGTCCGAACTGGAACGCGAGCTCCGGCGGCAAGGCCTGTTCGAACGTGCACCCGACGGTACGCTTCGCCTGTCTCCCAAGGCTTTGCGACGGCTGGGGGAGACGGCGCTCGCCGACGTCGTGAACGCGTTGCGGGGCAAAGCGGGCCAGCGGGAGACCGAATCGGCCGGTGCGGCGGGTGAGCCGACCGGCGCGACCAGGCCGTGGCGCTTCGGGGACATGCAGCCCTGGGACGTCTCCAGGACGGTCCGCAACTCCGTGCTGCGATCGGTCTCGGTCGGCGAGCGGTCGGTCCGGATGGACGTCTCCGACGTCGAGGTGATCGAGACCGAACACCGGTCGCGCGCGGCCGTGGCGTTGCTCGTGGACACTTCGTGGTCGATGGTCCAGGAGGACCGCTGGCTGCCGATGAAACGGACGGCGCTCGCACTGCACCAGCTGATCAGCACCCGGTTCCGCAACGACGCGCTCCAGCTGATCACCTTCGGCCGCTACGCCACGTCGGTCGAACTGGCCGAACTCGTGGGCCTGGAAGGCGCATGGGAGCAGGGGACCAACGCCCACCACGCGCTGCTGCTGGCCGGACGGCATCTGCGGCGGCATCCGGACGCGCAGCCGGTGGTCCTGATGGTCACCGACGGCGAGCCGACAGCGCATCTGGAACCCGACGGCACGGCGGAATTCGACTACCCGCCGCAGCCGAGGACGCTGCTCAAGACACTGTCCGAAGTGGACCGGATGGCGAAGCTGGGCGCGTCGGTGACGGTGTTCCGGCTCGGTGACGACCCGCGGCTGACCGCGTTCGTCGACCTGATCGCCCGGCGCTCGGGCGGGCGGGTCGTGGCGCCCGATCTGGACGGGCTCGGCGCGGCGGTGGTCGGGGACTACCTGCGGACCAGGAAGCGGTAGGTCAGCGGCCGGTCACCTTGATCCTGGCACCTTTGGCCGGTTCCAGGGTGATCGGCCGCGACCGGATCCGTTCCGGGCGAGCGTGTTCCGGGATGACGGTGAACCGGCCGAACAGCTCTCGCAGCACGATCGTGGCCTCCATCAGGGAAAAGCCGGCGCCGAGGCACCGGCGGGCACCGCCGCCGAACGGCAGCCAGCTGCCGGCGGGAGGCGAGCCGTCGAGGAACCGTTGCGGCCGGAAGAGCCTCGGATCGGGGTGATGGCCGTCCTCACCGTGGACGACGATGATCGACGGCATGACGTCGAACCCGGCCGGGATCCGATAGCCGCCGATCTCGACGTCCTCGGTCACTCTCCGGACGACTTCGCCGATGACCGGCCGTAGCCGCATCGCCTCCTTGATCACCGCTTCGAGTGCCTTGTCGTCGCCGTCATCCGCCGCACGCGTGGTGAACGCCGCCTGCTCGGGATCGCGGGAAAGCTCGTGCAACGCCCAGGCCAGCGCGGTCGCGGTGGTCTCGTGCCCGGCGAGCAGCAGGGTGACCAGCTGGTCACGCAGCTCCACGTCGGACAGTTCGTCCCCGTCGGCGGGCACGGTGAGCAGGCGTGACAGGACGTCGGTGCGCTGATCGAGGTCGGCCGCCTGGCGCCGCTCGGAGATCTCGGCGTAGAGAAGCTCGTCGACCCGGGTCTGCCGTTCGGCGTACGTGCGCCACGGCCGGTAGCGCCGCAGACGCGGGTTCTGCCAGCCGGTCACCTGGACCAGACCGATCTCCACCAGATGCCCGATCTGCAGCCGGAGCTCGTCGAGCCGCGGCCCTTCGGCGACACCGAACACGACCCGCAGGATGATCTCCAGGGTCAGCGCGCGCATCCGGTCATGCGAACCGAAGGCCCGGTTCTCCGGCCAGCGGTCGAGCTCGGCCCTGGTCAGCCCGGTCATCATGTCGTGGTACCCACGCAGCGCCGCCCCGTTGAACGCGGGCATGAGCAGCTTCCGCGCGCGGAGATGCCGATCCTCGTCGGTGACCAGGATGGAGTGGTCGCCCATCAGCGGCTTCAGGATGACGTTGCCCTCGCCCGCGTGGAAGGTGGTGACCGGTCCGGAGAACACCGTCTTGATGTCTTCGAGGTCGGTGAGCATGACGATGTCGCGGTGCGGCGCGAACCTCAGCCGGACGACGGATCCGTAGCGGCGTTCGAGCAGCGGGAGCATGTGATGCCGGAGGTTGCCGATGACGAGTGTCTGTACGAGGCCGGGCATCGGGGGCCCGGGTGGAAGCGACGTCGACACGGTGGTTCCGGCTCTCCCCATAAGTCGTTTCTACGCGCGGCCGGGAGCGCCGTCCACCTACGCTGGGCCGATGGGGTACCCGGTGGGGAAGGTCGCGGCGTTGTCCGGCGTCACCGTGCGCACACTGCACCATTACGACGAGATCGGCCTGCTGTCGCCGAGCGGGCGGACCAGTGCGGGCTACCGGAGCTACAGCGACGACGACCTCGACCGGCTGCAGCGCATCCTGTTCTACCGCGAACTCGGGTTCGGCCTCGACGCGATCGCGAAAGTCGTCGACGACCCGGACGTCGACGCGCTCGAACACTTCCGGCGGCAGCGGGCGCTGCTGGCGGAGCGGATCGGCGAGCTGACGCGGATGGCGGAATCCGTCGATCGGGTGATCCGGGCGAAGGAGGTCGGTGGGGCGCTGACGCCGGAGGAGAAATTCGAGGTCTTCGGCGAGTTCCGCGAACCGGAGGGCTACCCCGAGGAGGCCGTCCGGCGGTGGGGCGACACCCCGCAATGGCGGGCCGCGGCCGTGCCACTGTCCAAGAAAGAATGGGTCGAGGCGGAGAAGGCGCGCCAGGACTGGGTCCGGCGGCTGCTCGCCGTCGTCGATTCCGGCGCTCCCGCGGACGACGTCCTGGCGATGGACCTCGCCGAAGAGCACCGGCTGATGATGGCCGCGTTCCTGGGGGACTGCGCGCATCCGGTGCAGCGCGGAATCGCCGACCTCTACGCCGCCGAACCGGTCCAGCTGGGGTTCCTGGTGCGTGAGCCGGACCAGCGCCCAGGCCTCGGCGAGTACATCCGGGACGCCGTCCACGCCAACGCCGACCGGGCCGGGAAAGAGCGAGTTCGGTTACTCCGGCCGTGTTCTCTTCCCACCGGACGAGAACGGCGCGCCTGCTCCGCTTACAGTCGGGGTATGCAGACTTGGTCATCGGTCGACGTGCCCCGTATCCCCGGCACCCCCCGTCCGCTGCGGCTCCACGACACCGCGACGGGGCAGATCCGCCCCACGGCGCCCGGGTCCACCGCCCGGATGTACGTCTGCGGCATCACGCCGTACGACGCCACCCATCTGGGGCACGCCGCCACGTATCTGACATTCGACCTGGTGAACCGCCTGTGGCGCGACGCCGGGCACGACGTCCACTACGTGCAGAACGTCACGGACATCGACGAGCCCCTGCTCGAGCGCGCCCAGCGGGACAAGGACGACTGGATCGTGCTGGGCATGCGTGAGACCGCGTTGTTCCGTGAGGACATGACCGCGTTGCGGGTGCTGCCGCCGCGGCAGTTCGTCGGGGCGGTGGAGAGCATCCCGGAGATCGTCGAGGTCATCGCCAAACTGCTGGCGAACGGCAGCGCGTACCGCGCCGACGACGCGGAGTACCCGGACATCTACTTCGACCACAACGCGACCGGGCACTTCGGTTCCGAGTCGAACTACGACGCCGAGACGATGGCGAAGTTCTTCGCCGAGCGCGGCGGCGACCCGGACCGGCCAGGCAAGCAGCATCCGCTCGACGCGTTGCTGTGGCGGATGGCGCGGCCGGGTGAGCCTTCGTGGGAGTCCGAACTGGGGGAGGGACGGCCCGGCTGGCATATCGAGTGCAGTGCGATCGCGGTCAACCGCCTCGGCCTCGGCTTCGACGTCCAGGGTGGCGGTTCCGACCTGATCTTCCCGCACCACGAGTACAGCGCCGCGCACGCGGAGGCCGTCGCGGGGGACCGGCCGTTCGCACGCCACTACGTGCACGCCGGGATGATCGGCCTCGACGGCGAGAAGATGTCGAAGTCGCGCGGGAACCTCGTGTTCGTCTCGCGGCTGCGTGCCGACAAGGTCGACCCGGGCGTGATCCGGCTCGCGTTGTTCGCCGGCCACTACCGTTCGGACCGGCCGTGGACCGCGCAGCTGCACGCGGAAGCCGAAGACCGGCTCGCCCGGTGGCGTGACGCGGTGTCCCTCGGCACCGGCCCGGCCGCGGAGGACACGATCGCCCGCCTCCGCGACCACCTGACCGACGACCTCGACACGCCCAAGGCACTCGCCGCCGTGGACGCCTGGGTGGAGGAGGCCTTGAACCGCTCCGGCACCGATCCGGCCGCTCCCGGGCTGATCCGGAACGCGGTCGACGCTCTGCTGGGCATCGAGCTTTAGAAGCGCCCTGCTCGGTAGCGAGCTCAAGAAACGTCATGAGGGGTCCCCATAGGACAGATTTCGTCCTATGGGGTCCCCGCAAGGGACAAGGGGGCCGCCGATAAA
>NZ_JBFBBY010000224.1:0-10088 GCF_040682875.1 Amycolatopsis sp. NPDC051071
GTTGAGGGTTGCGAAAGTGCCCTTCGCAACACCCTGCGGACACCGGCACCGGCACCGGCACCCACCGCCACCCCCAGTACATGAAGGCCCCCTTCCTGTACCTAGGCGCAAGGAAGGCCCCCTTCCTGTACTTGGGAACCACGCGAAGGCCCCCTTCCCGCACGACGCACAGGACCGCAAGTAGTCGACTACTTGCGGTCCTGCGGTAGCCAGGAGAAGGATGCCCGGCATGTCCGAAGGAGCCGGCGGTAACCGAAGCATCGGCGTGGTCGCGCTGTGGATCGTGCGTGTCGCGCTGGCCGCGGAGTTCCTCTACAGCGGCTATCTGCTGTTCGCGGGTGGCCACACCGAACAGACCTTCGCCGAGATCGGGCTCGGGCAGTGGCTCAGGTATGTCACCGGCGTCCTCGAGGTCGGCGGCGCGATCGGGCTGCTCATCCCTCGTCTCGGCGGGCCCGCGGCGCTGCTGCTGGCCGGCGTCATGGTGGGCGCGAGCATCACCGAGCTGTTCATCCTCACCGACGGCGGCCCGGTGCTCCCGCTGGTCCTGTTGATCGTTTCCGCGACGCTGGCGTGGTTTCTGCAGGATCAGACCAAGGCGCTCCTCGGGATCGAACCGCAACTCGACGACGAAGAACTCTGAAATTGGACCGCAGTCCAAGTTTATAGTCGAGTCACATTTTAACCGACGGTCTCACATTAACCCGTCGTCGTACCTTGGATCACCGTCATGGACGGCAAAACCGCAGGTCAGAGGCTTGAAGAAACGGCAAGAAAGGCCAAAAGAATTGTGTCAGACAATTCTTTCAAGGGCCATAAAAGCCACTTGAGGGCCACCGGATAACACCACAATACCATTCCAAAAATCATGAGAAGAATCCACCGAAAAGACCATAGACGCAGGTCAAGCTCATGATCACCGGGACTGATTTGCCGCTGCACCACCGAACAGCACCGGCCCAACGGGGTGAACCGGGAAATTAGCGGGAATGCAGACGTCACCGCCACCATGGATCGCATTCCAGCTATACCGTTCAGCACGGAAGGCCCGGTGATCAGATTGACCGAGATGATGGGTGTCAGCAGGACGGTGAGCGGACCCGCTGCCGTCAAGCCCGAGGCCACCAAGCCTGAGGCCACCAAGCCCGTGGACGCCGAGCAGCAGCGTGACGAGCCGGAGCCGTTCCTGGTCGACACGACCCAGGTCGACGACTCCCGCTTCGTCACCACCGCGCGTCCGCCGGCGTCGCACCCCTACTTCACTGACCACACCGGCCCGTCGCTGATCGACCCGTTGCTGCTGCTCGAATGCTGCCGCCAGGCCGAAACGCATGCGGTCCAGACGCAGTACGGCGTCACGGCGGACACGCGTTCGCTGATGCAGTCCTGGTCGCTCGAGGCGTACCCGCTGCTCACGTCGGGCCTGTCGATCGGGCCCGCCGAGGTCATCATGTCGGTGCACACCCGCGACGCCGTCTGGCGGGCGGACTCGCTGCGTGCGCAGTCCTACCGGATGCAGGTCTTCGTCGCCGGGCTGCACCTCGCCGACGTCGGGATGCGCGTGAAATACGTCCCCGACGACGTCTACCAGGCCATGCGCCGCAGCCACGACGGCCCGGTCGACGCCGACGAGCTGACCCCGCACGGACCGGTCACGGTCAAACCTGACCGGATCGCGCGATCCAAGCCGGAGAACGTCGTACTGGTCGACCCGCAGCTGGGCCCGGACAAGCTGTGGGCCGGGCTGTACCTCCCGACGGGCCCCGGGCCGTTCGGCGGGCTCACCGACCATGTGCCCGAGCTGGCGCTGGTCGAGGCCGGCCGTCAGCTGGCCGTGCTCGCGGCGAGCGCGTTCAACGACGTGCCGCCCGCGAACTGGTCGCTCACCGGGATCGACGCGTCCTTCGCGGGGCACGCCGAGCTCGGCACCCCGCTCCTGCTCGTCGCCGACCGGCCCGACGAGGGCCGCACCGACGCGAGCTTCCAGGTCACCTTCGAGCAGTCGGGCGAGACCGTCGCCGAAGCGTTCTACACCGGCGGTCTGCCGGCTTGATCCTCCCGTCAGAAGAGAAAAGCGAGGCAGTGATGACGATCGAACTGCTGCGGCCGCCGCAGGCCGTGATCCAGTACGACTACCACGACCTGGCCGGGCTGATGGGCCTGATGACCGGGCACTCCGACGCGGAGACGTCGTCGGCGCTGGACGTGCTGTGGGTGCTTTACGACCGCGTCCTGCAGGTCAGCCCACGGCGGATCGACGACGACGAACGCGACCGTTTCTTCCTGTCAAAGGGAAACGACCCCAAGGCCTACTACGCGGTGCTGGCCGCGACGGGTTTCATCGAGCCTCGGCTGCTGACCGGGTACGGCGACTACGACAGCCCGCTCGGCCTGCACCCGGACCGCGTGCTCGTGCCGGGCGTCGAGGCGAGCAGCAGCCGCGGTCACGGCCTCCCGCTCGCCGTCGGGACCGCACTGGGCCTGCGCGCCCGCGGGCTGGAGCAGCCGCGGCTGTGGGTGATGCTCGGTGACGGCGAGCTGGACGAAGGCGCCAACCAGGAAGCCGTTTCCTTCGCGGGTCACGCCGAACTGAACCGGCTCAACGTCGTCGTGATCGACGACTCCGGCAGTGCCGCCCGGGCCGCGGAACTGCAGCGGCGGTTCGCTTCCGAAGGCTGGTCGGTGCAGCACGTCGACGGGCACGACCACGGCAAGCTGGAACTCGCCTTCACCGGCGCGCCGGACAACCGGCCGCACGCCGTCGTGGCCCGTGTCCGAAGCAGGCAGGCGATTTCGCGGAGCTGAGGGAAATGATGGCATCGACCTGTGAACGGCGGTTCGCCGACAGCGACGCGATGCGCGAGCGTTTCACCGCGGTGATCACCGACCTCGTCGCTGAGGATCCGAGGGTCGCCGCGGTGTTCGCGGACTTCAGCTGGGACCGCCTGTCCGAAACCGCCCGCGAGCATCCCCGGTTCTTCAACGTCGGTGCCCGCGAACAACTTCTGATAGACGTGGCGGGAGGGCTCGCACTCGCGGGCCTGCGTCCCGTCGCGCACACCTCCGCGGGATCGCTCACGGAACGACCGTTCGGCCGGATCAGGATCGGGCTGAACCTGCAGGATGTCGGGGCGGTGCTGGTCAGCGCCGGCGCCTCCTTCGACCTCGACGTCGACGGGCGGGCGCTGAGTTCACCCGCCGACGTCGCGCTCATGGCCACGCTGCCCGGCTGGCGGATCAGTGTTCCCGGGCACGCGGACGAGGCCGAAATCATGCTTCGCGAGGCGTCGCGTGGTTTCGACCTCGAGTACATCCGCCTGTCAACGCAGACGAACTCCCGTCCTTATTGGACAGGAGAAGACGGTTTCGTGGCCTTGCGTCTGGGGGTCGACGGCACCGTGGTCGCGGTCGGGCCGATCGCCGACACCGTGCTGGCCGCGGTGGGCGATCTCGACGTGACCGTGCTCTACGCGCCGAGGATCCGGCCGTTCGACCGGGAAACGCTACTGGCGACGCTGTCGGTTCCGGACGTGGTACTCGTCGAGCCTTATCTGACGGGCACTTCGGCGGCGGAGGTGAGCCAGACGCTCGCCGACGTCCCGCACCGGTTGCTGTGTCTCGGTGTCGCCGCGAGGGAAGTACGGCGCTTCGGCACCCCGGAGGAACACGCGGCCGCCTACGGCCTCGACGTCACGGGACTACGATCCCGCATCACCGCCTTCATCGGGGGTTGAAGGCAGGCAATTCGGCACCTGGTCGCGGTACTTATCGCAACCAGGTGCCGAATTGCGTCGCAGGCCAGCCACAACACGCGCAAGCAGGTGCCGGATGGCGGTCGTCCCCCGACGGGCTACCGCCATCCGGCACCTGCTTGCGAGAGCGAGGCCTCACGCGACGTCGACGCCGGCGCCGGTGAGCCACGGGATGTCCGCGAGCCGCACCGGGTCGGTCGGCGAATCGATCATGATCTTGCGGTGCAGGTTCTGCAGTGTCCGCGAGGGCTCCAGGCCGAGGTTCTCCGACAACCCCTGCCGCAGATTCCGGTACACCGCGAGCGCCGCGTTGCGCCGCCCCGTCATATGCAGCGCCAGCATCAGGCAGGCGTGCAGTGACTCGTCGTATTCGTCCATCGGGATCAACGCGCGCAGATCGCCGATCAGCCCCGCGTACCGCCGCAGCCGCAGTTCCAGCACGACCCGGCGCATCAGGACGGATTTGTTCTCCTCGTTCAGGCGGGTGATCTCGCCGTAGAGCACCGGCCCCGGGAACACGTCGGCCAGCGGCGCGCCACGCCACAGCTCCAGCGCCTCGCGGAGCAGAGCCGAGGCCTGCTCCAGATCCCCGGTCGCCTCGGCCGCCGAAGCCTCCGCCACCAGCTGCCGGTGCGTACGCAGATCCGACCGTCCGGTGACGAGATTCAGCTTGTACCCCAGCGACTCCGTGCTCAGCAGCCGCTTGGCCGTCTGGCCGCCGCCCGGTTCCCCCAGTGCGACCGCGAGCTTCTTCCTGATCTGCATCACGCAGTTCTGGATCGCGTTCGCCGAATTACGCGGCGGCTCCTCCCACAATTCCCGCTCAATGGTACGCGATTGCACGATCCGGCCCTGGTTCAGCAAAAGGAGGGCGAGCAACTGTTTCGCCTTCATCGCGGGTGGCACGATGGAAACGCCGCCGACTTCGATCTGCAATGGCCCCAGAACGGTGACGACGGCTTCCCAGGATTCCGGATCGCGAGCAGCCGAACGCAGTCTTGCCCGCCGGTCCGCCGGTGCTGTCATGGTCATGGCGAGTACCCCCGAATGCATGTCCTCGACCCGCGGCCTCCTGCCGCGAGACCGGCCACCAGTCGCCCGATTTGCGTAGGTCGGGACCGGACCTCTGGCGGTCACCTGACCAAATGTACCAGGGATCAAAGTTGTACTCAAGTCATACTTCAGAGTGACACAGATCACAGTTTAGATTGCGAAGAGGCCTTATGTCTGAAATGCCTGCCCCATTCGGCCTACACGTAGCTACTCGCTGCGGCCCTCGACGCGCCCATGGACGCCGATGCCCACCATGAATGGTTCGCCAGAAAGGCAAGGTCAAAGTTGACTTGGAGTATAACTTTGGATCGAAGGCGCTGAGTGCCGAGGCACCGGCGCACCAGGTTTGGACAAATGATCTTGGGGGATTAAATGTCCGGTCTTTCGCGTATTTCCGCCGATCCCGAATCAATCGGCGTCGTAGGTATGGCATGCCGGCTGCCCGGGGCTCGGAACATCGACGAGTTCTGGCAGGTCCTGACGGGCAACGTCACCTCTGTGAGCGAAGTCCCGTCCGACCGTTTCGACATTTCTTCGTTCTATTCCCCGGAGCCGTCGACGCCCGGGAAAACGCTCTCCCGCTTCGGTGGTTTCCTGGCCGACATCCGCGGTTTCGACGCGGGCTTTTTCCGCATTTCCCCGCGCGAGGCGAAGGTGATGGACCCTCAGCAGCGGCTGCTGTTGCAGGTCGTCTGGGAGGCGCTGGAGGACGCGGGCATCCCGCCGTCTTCCCTCGCCGGTACCGAAGCCGGCGTATTCGTGGGCCAGGCGACGGGCGACTACGCCACCGTCACCGGAACCCAGTCCGGCTCCGACGTCCTCGGTGTCACGGGCAGCGCCTTGCGGGCCGTCACGGCCGGTCGTGTTTCACACGCCTTCGATCTGCGCGGCCCGAGCCTCGTCATCGACACGGCCTGTTCCTCGTCACTGGTGGCGGTCCACTTGGGACGGCAGAGCCTGCTGACCGGCGAAACCGACATCGCCATCGTCGCGGGTGCGAACCTGGTGCTGAGCCCGGCGGACGCGATCTCCTACTCGCAAGGCGACATGCTCTCGCCGGACGGGCGCTGCAAGTTCGGCGACCCGGCCGCCGACGGTTTCGTCCGAGGGGAAGGCGTCGTCGCCATGATCCTCAAGCGCACCGTCGACGCGAAGTCCGGCGGCGACCGTATCCGCGCGTCGATTCGCGGCAGCGCGGTCAACAACGACGGGCTCGGCAACGGACTGCTGCTCAAACCCGCCGCCAGCGGCCAGCGCGCGGTGATCCGGGCCGCCTGCCGCAGCGCGGGCGTGCATCCGTCCGAATTGGACTACGTCGAGGCACACGGCAGCGGGACCCAGGCCGGGGACGCCGTCGAACTGGAGGCGTTGTCGGACGTCCTCGACGCCCGCCGGACCTCGGACGCGCCGCTGTACGTCGGCTCGGTCAAGTCCAACGTCGGGCATACCGAGGCCTCCGCCGGCATCACCGGGCTGACCAAGGCGGTGCTCATCGCCGAGCACGGCTTCCTGCCTGCCACCCTGCATGTGACCGAGCCCGGTGCGGTCCGCGCCAAGACGCCGCTGCTCGCCCTCGCCACCGAGAACCGGGACCTGGCGCCACGCGGCGAACACGCACTGCTCGGCGTCAGCTCGTTCGGCATCTCCGGCACCAACGCCCACGTGATCGTCAGCGACCGGGACAGCAGACCGCCCGATCGCGGCGGCGAGAACTCCCAGCCGGGCGGGCCGCACGTGCTCGTGCTGTCCGCGCGTTCGGAGGTGTCGCTGCGAAGCCTGGCCGCGACCTACGCGAGTTACCTCTCCCCCGGCGGCGACGGCGAGAACCACGCGCTGGGCCGGATCTGCCACGCCGCCGCGACCACCCGCGACGCGCTCCCGTACCGGATGTGGGTCACCGGGAGCACGCACGAGGAGATGGCGGGCGAACTCCGTTCCCTCGCCGAGGGACTGCCCGCGGCGGGCGGTGCCTGGCAGCGGGCGGGTGGAGCGGCCAGGACGGCGTTCGTCTTTCCCGGCCAGGGTGGCCAGTGGAACGGCATGGGCAGGCGGCTGCTGGAGACCTCCCCGGTCTTCCGTGCCGCCATGGAACGCTGCGACGCCATCGTCCGCGACGAACTCGGCTGGTCGGTGCTCGACCGGCTTCACGACGACGGTCAGGAAGGGAACACGGCCGTCCAGGACGTCCAGCCGGTGCTGTGGGCGTTCGAGGTCTCGCTGGCCGAACTGTGGCGTTCGTGCGGGGTCGAACCGGATCTCTGCCTCGGCCACAGCATGGGTGAGGCCGCCGCGGCCTACCTCTCCGGCGCGCTGTCGCTGCGCGATTCCGCCGCGGTGATCTGCCGCCGCAGCAAGCTGATGGCGGACGTCTCCGGCACCGGCACCATGCTCGCCACCGAACTCACCGCCGAAGAGGCCGCCGGATTCGCCGCCGAGGAGAGCGGGGTGTGTGTTGCCGCCGAGAACTCGCCGCGGTCCACCGTGCTCTCCGGCGAGGCCGACGCGATCGGCCGCGTCGCGGCGCGGATCAAGGAAGCGGGCATCCACTGCCGGGAGATCAAGGTCGACGTCGCCTCCCACTCCCCGCTCATGGACGGCCTCCTCGCCGGCCTGCGCGGTCTGCTCGCCGACCTGGAGCCGCGGCCTCGCCCGGCTTCGGTCACCATGCTCTCCACCGTGCACGGCCGCGAGATCGGGGACGCCGAACTCACCGCCGCCTACTGGGCGGCGAATTTGCGCTCGCCCGTCCGGCTCGCCGCCGCCGTCACCGGGCTGGTCGCCGAGGCACCCGCCGTCCTGGTCGAACTGAGCCCGCATCCGGTGCTGCTCGGCGCGCTCCAGGACTGCCTCGAAGGCAGCCCGGACTCCGCCGCGGTCGCCGCGCAGACCCGGCACATCCCCGAGGACGTCGCGCTGGTGAAGGCACTCGGCAAGTTCTTCGCCGCGGGCGGCGCGATCGACTGGAACGTCTACTACGGCGGCACGCGCCCGCATCTGCCGCTGCCCACCTATCACTGGGACCTCGAAGACTTCTGGACCGCCACCACCCTGCCGGTCCCCACCGGCCCGCCGGCCGCGGCCGGGCACACCACCATGATCAGCCTCGGGGAACTGGGCACGCTGGACGGCTGCCGCGAGACCTCGCTCAACGGCACCACACCGGTCCCGGCGGCCGCGTACCTCGACGCCGCGCTCCGTGCCGTCACCGACGGAAGCGGCGACGTCACCTTCCCGCATCTGGTCCCGTCGGAACCGGACAACCTCTGGGCCCTGCACGACGTCCGGCTCAGCGGCGACCTCATCTACTGCGACAGCCACGACGTCCGGCTGGAAGTCCGCATGGAGGAGACGTCGTCGGCACTCGAACGCCGGTTCGTCCTCAGTGCCGCGGCCGACGGCTCCGCCGGCCGGGTGACCGGGGAACTGCGTGGATACCCGGCGGCGTCGCATCCGATGGCCGAAGGCGGCGGCAAGCAACTCGACGCCGCGCTGTCCCGCTGCGACAAGTTCCTCACCAAGACCGAGTTCGACCGGGTGGCGGCCGCCCGTGGCTTCCGGTTCCCGTCGGGCTCGGGAGTACTGCAGGCCTGGCGGCGCGAGGGCACCGCTGTCGCACTCGTGCGGCCGTCGTCGACGAGCCGGTTCGCGTTGCTGGAAACGGCGATGCGTGGCCTGATCGCGGCATGGCCCTCCACCGGCGCGGACGCGGGCCGCTCGTACGCGGTCACCGCGATAGAGGAGGTGGCGATCCGGCAGGTCCCGCCGGGTGAGTTCTGGAGCATCGTCTGGTTCAGCCCTGGCGGCGCGGCGCGGCCCGCGCAGGCCGACGTGCTGGTGCTGAGCCAGTCCGGGCAGATGGTGGCCTCGATACAGGGCATCAGCCTGACCCGGCTTCCCGCCTCCGGTACGGCGGCCGCGCCGGAAGAGAACCGGATCGAGAAACTGGACGTCGTCGCCCAGCCCGAGCCGGTTCAGCTTCCCGAGGGCGCCGACGTCCGGCTCACCTTCACCCGGCACGTCGCGACCGTGCTCGGCACGATCCCGGCCAGGGTGGATCTGCACAAGTCGCTGCGTGACATGGGGCTCGACTCGATCATGGCGACCCAGCTGAGGCGGCTGCTGAACGAGTCGACCGGCGTCCAGCTGAGCGCCGCTCACCTGCTGGAACCCGACAGCGCGGAACACATCGTCACCCGGATCAGTACGGCTTCCACCGCCATCGGCGCCGCCTGACCTGGGAAAACGATTGAGAGGATGGGTGAGCGGGGTTACCTCTGCTCACCCTCCCGCTCGCTTCACTCCGGGTCAAAGTTGTACTATGGTTCAATGAGTTGGGCTTGAGAGTTGAGGGGATGTGCCGTGACTACAGATTCAGCCAGAGAGGCTCCGCTCGGGCGCCGCGAGCGGCACAAGCGGCTGGCCAAGCAGCGGCTGTACGACAGCGCCTTGGAGCTGTTCACCGACCGTGGCTACGAGAACACCACCATCGAGGACATCGCCGAACGGGCCGATGTCGCACGCGGGACCTTCTTCAACCATTTCCGCCGCAAGGAAGACCTCGTTTCGATGTGGGGTGAGAAACGCCGCCAATACCTCACCGAAGAGATCATTTCCACGCGACCGGACACGAGCATCATCGCCGATCTGGAAAACTGCATGACCGCACTCGGCAAAATGAACGACAGCGCGTGGACACAGACGAGGACGATGCTGCTCGCCTGGGTCAAAGCCGGCCGCCCGTTACTGGAAGAACCCTACGCGGCCGACATCTTCGCGCGGATCATCGAAACCGGGATCGAGCGCGGCGAAGTGACCGGAACCCTGGATTCACACCGGGTCGGCAACCTGCTGCGAGACGCCTACCTCGGCACTCTCTACCGCTGGACGCATTTCGAAAACCCGCCCGCACCACTGGCGGACGAACTCATCGCGGTACTGCACCTGATACTGGAAGGCGTACTGCCGCGCGCCGTCGTGGCCGCTTGAGCCGAGACCGCATCGACCATAACGCTCACGTGAGGGCCGTGAGCGTTATTCGTCATGCCTTCTCTTCGGCGGGCGCTGGGCTTGTCTCACGCAATTCGCAACACCGCGAATCGGGCTGACGGACCGAAGGAGGCTGAAGCGGGCGGCGGTCGGCGAGGCAGGTCCGTGAAGGACCCCTTCCCTCGGCTCAGCCGAGGAAACTCGCCCTTCACACCTTCCCCGAAGTACAGGAAGGCCCCCGCGCGGGGGGCGGGCGGCGCGGGGGGGGGGGGGCGGGGGGTGGGGGGGGGGGCCGGG
>NZ_JBFBBY010000225.1:0-9986 GCF_040682875.1 Amycolatopsis sp. NPDC051071
GGCCTTCCTGTACTGGGGAAGGTGTGAAGGTCGAGTTTCTTCGGCTGAGCCGAGGGAAGGGGTCCTTCACGCGCCGCCGTGGTGACTGGTGGTGCCGCTGGGGCTCGTGATGGCCTTCCGGGACGGGTGAGGGGAAGCTTGAGGGACTCTGGGCCCCTCAAGGAGTCCTTCAAGGACCGGCCGCTACCCGGCTCACCGCCGTAGGTACCTAGAACAGAACACCCTTGGCCAGAACGACTCATGACCCGTTCGGTAAACGTAAATACCGGCGTCAAGCAGACATTTGCCCGCCGAGAAGTGTCCATTGAGGACTTTCGGGGTACGGTCGGGCCCGACGGCCAATCCAGACTCACGGCAGAAGCTCCGTCACGCCACGTATGCCTTATCCCTCGACGTGAACACGGACTTGTTCAGTGCGCGAAGGCCAGCGCGACCCAGTTCGAGAATTCGCAGGCGAGGTGCAGCCGGTGCTGGGTGACCATGGAGGGCATGGTGAGCCGGGGGAACTCGACGCACAGGTGGGCGTGGAAGCCGTCGGCGTGGTCGCGGAACTCGTGCCGGACACCGCCGATGGCCAGGCCTGTTCCGGTCCGGGCGACGCCCGAGGCCTCGAAAGGAAACTCTGGATTCCGGTGGGTGATGATTTCCGCGGTGTCGGAGTAGTCGACCAGGAACCGCGTCGCGAGTGGGCTGCCGCCGGTCGTCTCGATGACTTCCTGTCGTCCGTCGGGTGCGGTGTCGATCAGGAAGTGGTCCGGGTTGGCGGCGATCATGCTGTGGGCGTAGTCGTCCCGTCCGGTGTCGCTGAACCAGGCGAGGAACTCCGCGGCGGTACCGGCTCCGGTGACATAGAGGTCGCAGGTGCTGGTGACGCGGCGCCCGCGTGAGAGGCGGGTGGAGGTGCGGGCGACGGCGTCGGCGCGGCGGATGTCGCGGGCGAGACGGCGACGGACCTCATCCGGCCCGAGTGCGAGTTTGGCGTCGGCGAAGGCCGTTCGCGCGCCGGCGAGCTCGCCTGCCGGGACCGGTAGGCCGATCTTCGCGGCGGCCTTGCCCATCCGCTTCGTCTCCCACGCCCGCACGTCCTCACGTGTGACGGGACGCCCGGCCAGAACGGCCTTGATCATCGGTTCGCTGGTGGGCATCGGTGCCTCCGGACAGGCTTCGAGTTGAGGAACAACTTGTTCAGCACCACTGTTTAATGTGACTGAACACAGCTGTCAAGAGAGGCGCGCCACAGGTCACTCACAACTCGGTTGCTGGTCTCGACTCGGCGGTAGTGTTCAGTGATAGCGAACTGAGATGCAAGGGGGTCGCGGTGGACGACAGGATCGGGCCCGCGCTGCGGAAGGCACGGGAAGAACGCAAGCTGAGCCTGCGCAAGGTGGCGGCCGCGGCCGGGGTCTCGGCGAGCTTGCTCTCGCAGGTCGAGACCGGGCGGTCCCAGCCTTCGGTGAGCACGCTGTACGCGCTGGTCAGCCATCTCGGCATCTCACTCGACGAACTGCTCGGCCTCGGCGCGGGTCAGGCCGAGCCGGTCACCGGTGAGACGGCGAAGCAGCCGGTTCCGCGGGCGTCGTCCGGGGTCGTCCAGCGTGCTGCCGACAACCCGGTCCTGGAGATGGCCAATGGTGTCCGATGGGAGCGGCTCGCCATCGGTGGCCAGACCGACGTCGACGCCCTGTTGGTCACCTACGAGCCGGGCGCCGCCAGCTCGGCCGACCGGAAACTGATGCGCCACAGCGGAACCGAGTATGCCTACCTGCTGTCGGGCGAGCTGACCCTGCTGCTCGACTTCGACCGGCACCTGCTCGCCGCGGGTGACTCGCTGTGCTTCGACTCCACCCGTCCGCACCTGTACCTCAACCACGGCGCCGAACCCGCGCGCGGCGTGTGGTTCGTATCCGGCAGGCGAGACCTCGACCACACCCGCGAGTGGGTGGAGTCCCAGGTCGGCGGCCTTTCCAGCGAGGCCTCCTCGCGGCCTTCGAACGTGGTCGAGGCCCTTGCTTTGCTGGGCTCCAGCGTGCCGGTAGGCCCCGCGAAAGCCCAGCGAGACCCGGGCCGCTGACACCCTTCTCGTCCGCTGCCACTTGACGACTGCGTCCAAGTGTTCAATATTAGTGAACACTTGGACAAGGCAGAGTGATGCAGAGGAGATGCCGTGCTGATCGGATTCGCCGGGCTCGGACGGATGGGCCTGCCGATGGCCCTCCGGCTGGCACAGGCGGGACATACGGTCTTGGCCCATGACCCGGGGCTCGGCGCTGTCCCGGAGGGCATCACGGCGGTCGCCTCGGCGTCCGGACTCGCCGAGGCGGAGCTGTCCATCAGCATGCTGCCGGATGGCGTGGCGACCAGGGAGCTGGTCCTGACCGGGCTGGCCGGTGCCGGGCGAGACCATCTGCACGTGGTCATGGGCACCGTCGGCCCCGCCCTCGTGAAGGAACTGGCCATCGCCGGGCCGGTGAGCGTCATCGACGCGCCGGTGTCCGGGAGTGTGTCGATGGCCGAGGCGGCCACGATCAGCACCATGGTCGGCGGCACGGCAGAGCAGTTCGACCGGGTGCGGCCGGTTCTCGCGTCGATGACGGCGGCACAGTTCCACACCGGACCCGTCGGGTCCGGGTCCGCGGCGAAGCTGGCGGTCAACGCCGTCCTCGCCACCCTCAGCCAGGGCGTCGCCGAAGGCCTCCTCATCGCCGAGGCGGGCGAGCTGGATCTCAAGGTCTTCTACGACGTTCTGCGCGGGAGCGCGGCCGGCGCACCCTACGTCGGCTACAAGGAGGCGGCGTTTCTGTCCCCGGCGTCCGCCGGTGTCGCGGCCCCGATCTCCCTGATTCGCAAAGACCTCGGCCTCGCCCTCGAACTCGCCGCCGGACTCGATCTGCCGGGCGCGGAAGCCGCCTACGCCGTGCTGGACGAGGCGACGGCGACGGGGCACGGCGAAGAAGACATGGCACAGGTGCTCGCGGCCCTGCGGCTGCGCAACCGGCCGGTCACCAAGGAGGAAGTACTTTCATGACCAGCAGTGTCACCACGGCCGACATCGAATCGACCATCCGCGCCTTGGAGGACGCCCGGTACGCGGCGGTGATCGCGGGTGACGTGGACGCTTTCGCCGCGCACGCCCACCCCGATCTGGCCTACACCCACTCCAACGCGGTCACCGACACACTGGAGTCCTATGTGGACAAGCTGTGGTCGGGTTTCTATGTCTACCACCGCATCGATCATCCGGTCGACCGGATCCTGGTGTCCGGGGGCACCGCGGTCGTGGTGGGGGAGATGCTCGCCGACATCACCGCGGGCGGGACCCGAAAAACGCTGGCGAACAAGGCAATGGCCGTCTGGGTGCGCGAGGACGGCCGCTGGCTGCTGCTGGCCTACCAGCCCACCGTCCTGCCGGAGCCGTCGCGATGAGCGCGTTCACCTACGACGCGTTGCCTGGCCGGGTGGTCTTCGGATCCGGCGTCGCGCGCACCGGGCTGCGGGCCGAGGTCGACGCGTTCGAGGCGCGGCGGATCCTGCTCATCGCGGCCGATTCCGAGGCCGAGCTGGCGCGCGAACTGTGTGCCCCGTTCGCCGACCGGCTAGCGGTCACGTTCTCCGAAGTCCGGCCGCACGTTCCGGTCGAGGTCGCCGAACGGGCTCGTGAGGCCGCCGCCGGAGCCGATCTCGTGCTGTGCGTTGGCGGCGGATCGACGACCGGGACGGCCAAAGCCGTCGCGCTCACCACCGGGCTGCCGATCCTCGCCGTGCCCACCACTTACGCCGGTTCCGAGGTCACCCCGGTGTGGGGACTGACCGAGAAGAGCCGTAAAACCACCGGCACCGACCCGCGCGTACTCCCGCGAACGGTCGTCTACGACCCCGAGCTCACCCTGACGCTTCCCGCTGAGCTGTCTGTCGCAAGTGGACTGAACGCGATGGCCCACTGCGTCGAGGCGTTCTGGGCGCCTCAGCGGAATCCGGTGTCGAGTGCGGTGGCCGAAGACGGGATCCGGCATCTCGCGAACGGGTTGCCCGCGATCGCCGCCGGCTCCGGCGACCTCGATGCCCGGACCGAGTTGCTGCTCGGCGCCTACCTCGCCGGATCGGCGTTCGCCGTCGCGGGATCCGGGCTGCACCACAAGATCTGTCATGTGCTGGGTGGCGCGTTCGACCTGCCGCACGCGCGGACGCACGCGATCGTGCTCCCGCACGTGCTGGCGTTCAACGCCCCGTACGCGCCCGAAGCCGCGTCCCGTATCGCGTCCGCTCTCGGTCTGCCCGAGCCGGCCGCAGGGTTACGGCGACTCGGCGAGAAGCTCGGTGTTCCCGCCGGGTTGCGGGATCTCGGCCTGCGCGAGAACGACATCGAGGCCGTGCTGGACGACATCCTCGCGCTCGCACCCGCCGACAATCCGCGCCCGGTCACCGCCGACGGCATCAGAGGGCTGCTGCACGCGGCGTGGGCCGGGGCCGATCCCGCGAAGGAGACGACATGAACCCCGCCGACCGCGAACAAGCCGTGACCGACGAGGTCGTGGCCAGCTTCGACGGAACCACAGACCCTCGGCTGCGGCAGGTCATGCGGAGCCTGGTCCGGCATCTGCACGCCTTCGCCCGCGACGTCCGGCTCACCGAACAGGAGTGGGAGGCGGCGATCGGATTCCTCACCCGCGCCGGGCACATCACCGACGACCGTCGCCAGGAGTTCATCCTCCTGTCCGACGTCCTCGGCCTGTCCATGCTGACCGTCGCCATCAACGAGCCGAAGGTGCCCGGGGCGACCGAGGCGACGGTGTTCGGCCCGTTCTTCGTCGACGAGTCACCGGAAATCCCGCTCGGCGGTGACATCGCGCGCGGCGCGGCCGGGACACCCTGCCACGTCTCAGGACAGGTCCGCGACACCGACGGCACCGCGATCCCCGGCGCGCGCGTGGACGTCTGGGAAGCCGACGAGGACGGCTTCTACGACGTCCAGTACACCGACGACCGCTCGGCCGGTCGTGGCTGGCTGCGCACCGGAAGGCATGGGGAGTACCGGTTCTGGTCGGTCTTGCCCGCCCCGTACCCGATCCCGCACGACGGCCCCGTCGGCGATCTCCTCACGGCCGCGGGCCGTGGCCCGATGCGGCCCGCGCACCTGCACTTCAAGGTCACCGCGCCGGGCTTCCGGACGCTGATCACCCACCTCTTCCTCGACGGCGACCCTTATCTCGACAGCGACGCGGTGTTCGGCGTGAAGGAAGGCCTCGTCGTGCGGAGCGGAAAACACCACGACGGAACGGCTCCTGACGGCTCCCGTCCGCAGGGTGAATGGGCCAGTTTGACGTTCGACCTCGTGCTCGTCGCCGAAACACCCTGACCCGGCTTCCCTCCCGGCGGCCCCGTTCCGGTGGCCGTCCGGTTTCCCCTGCCCGGAAAACGTTCAACGGCAACTCAACGTGGAGGTGCGAGATGCGAAGTACCCGGTGGATCGTGTTGGGCGGGTGTTTCCTCGCGTATTTGTTCGACGCGCTGGAAATCGTCCTGCTGTCGTTGTCACTCCCGGTGATCCGGCACGACATGGGCCTGACGGCGACCCAAGCCGGACTTCTCGCGACGGCGACCTTGCTGGGCATCGGGGTCAGCAGCGTCGCGGGCGGCTACGTGGCCGACAACTTCGGCCGGAAAAAGGCGCTGGTCGCCTCACTGCTGATCTTCGGGGTGTTCACCGCGGCCTTGGCCGTGGTCCCGAACTTCGCCGTGTTCCTGATCCTGCGGTTCCCCGCCGGGATCGGGCTCGGCGCGGTGTGGAGCGTCGTTTCCGCCTACGTGGTCGAGACCTGGCCACCGCGGCACCGTGGCCGCGCCGCCGCCTTCGTGATCAGCGCCTTTCCCGCCGGAGGAGCGCTCGCGGCCGTCGTGTCCGGACAGTTCCTGCCGGACTGGCGCCTGATGTTCCTCGCCGCCGGAACCGCGGTCGTCGTACCCGTGCTCGTCGTCCTCGTCTTCTTCCGGGAATCCGCCGACTGGGTCGCGCACAAGGTCCAGCGCACCGACCACGCCGTCACCGTGCGGAACGTCCTGAGCGGATCGCTGCGCCGGACGACCCTGCTCGGCACGCTCATGGCCGCGCTGGCGCTCACCGGCTACTGGGGTGCGACGACCTGGCTGCCGACCTATCTCACCGCCGAACGTGGTCTTCCCGCGGGTGACGTCGCGCTGTTCGTGACGATCCTGAACGTCGGAATGTTCTTGGGCTACAACGGTTTCGGGTTCCTCGCGGACCGGATCGGCCGACGCGGGACAATCATCCTGACCCTGCTGGGCGTCGCGCTCACCCTGCCCATCTACGCCTTCACCACCGACCAGGCCGCCCTGCTGTGGCTCGGGCCGCTGTTCGGTGCCTTCACCGCCTTCTTCGGCATCTTCGGCTCCTACCTCGGCGAACTGTTCCCCACCCGGGCACGCACCACCGGTGCGGGATTCTGCTTCAACGTCGGCCGCGGCATTTCCGCCTTCGCTCCCTTCGGCCTGGCCGGGATCGCAGGAATCGTCGGATTCAGCGGAGGACTCCTGGTCTGCGCAGGGTTCTTCGCTCTCGCCGCCCTGTCGACCCTGCTCCTGCCCCGCACCGGAGACTACGAAACAGAGCCGACCACCAAACGCTCCGAAGTCGAGGCCGGCGCATGACCGCCACCATGAAGGCAGCCGTCTATCACGGCACTCGCGACATCCGGATCGAGCAGGTCGCGCTGCCGGAACCCCGTGCGGACGAGGTGCTGGTGGCCGTCCGGCGCAGCGGGATCTGCGGCACCGACGCGACCGAATGGGCCGCCGGCCCGGTGATGGCGCCGCTGCACCGGCGGCACCCGGCCAGCGGGCACCTCGGCCCGATGATTCCCGGTCACGAGTTCGTCGGCGAGGTCGTCGACGGCCGCGGTGAGTTGCCCACCGGCACTTCCGTCGCCGCGGGCGCCGGAGTCTGGTGTGGACGGTGCGACCGCTGCGCGCTGGGCCGCACCAACATCTGCCGCGACTACTACACCCTCGGCCTGAACGCGCCAGGCGGGCTGGCCGAGTACGTCGTGGCGCCGGCCAGGACGCTGAGGCCGATCCCTGCCGGTCTGTCTTTCGACGCGGCCGCGATGGCGCAACCACTGGCGGTCGGACTCCACGCCGCCCGTCGCGCCGGCGTTCGCGACGGAGAGTCCGTCGTGCTCATCGGAGCCGGCGCCATCGGTACTTTCGTCCTCGCCGGCTTGAGCCGCCTGAACCACGCCGACGTCACCGTGATCGACCTTCCCGGAGCCAAGCTCGAACGCGCCGCGAAGCTGGGCGCGAACCGCACACTCTCCGCGCGGGAGGACGTTGTCGAAAGGGTCCTGGAGAACACCAGGGGCCGCGGCGCGGACGTGGTGATCGAAGCCAGCGGGGCATCCGGGCAATTCGAGACCGCGCTGCGAATGGTGACCACTGGCGGCCGCGTGCTGGCCGTCGGTCTGCCCAAGGAAAAGCCCACCGTGGACCTGTTCGCGCTCACCCTGCGTGAAATCACCGTCGGCTCGAACGTTGCCCACGTCTGCGACGAGGACCTCGGCCCAGCACTGGAGATCCTGTCCGAAGGCACGCTCGGACCGTTGTTGCTCCACTCCGTGATCACGCTGGACGACCTGGTCGCCCAGGGACTTGAGCCAGTCGCGAGTGGGCAGGTCGACGGAAAGATCCTGGTGGCGCCCGGCTGCCGAACCGCGGAGCCAAGGGGATCCTGACCGCACGGCCGGTGGTGAGAACCCGATGTGCCGAGACCGCGTGAACCCGTATCCGCCCGCGAGCGGATACGGGATACATGGTCCACTCATCGAGCGAGAGGCAGTTGATGAATCGGGCAAGCGTGCATTTCCGGCGAACTGTTTTACTGAGTACGGCGCTGATAGCGGGGCTGCTGGCGGTATCGGGCGTACAGGCGGTGGCGGCACCGGTCTATCAGCTGACGCTGCGCATGATCGACCGCGACGGCGCCGTGGCGACCGCGAACTCTCGCGCGACGGTCGACGTGATCAGCCTCAGCGGTGGCGGCCGCGAAAGCGACGTGCCCACCGGGAGCACCCTGCGGCTGCCCGCTGACCGTTACGCGCTGGTGGGCAGCCTGATCACGCCGCGCCGTGGGCTGGAGCCCTCGATGGCCGTGATGGCCCACCCGGAGCTCAACCTGACGCGCGACACCACCGTCACCCTGGACACCCGCCACAGCGCGAAGGTCACCGCGAACGTCGACCAGCCAGAGGTGACCGGGGGCAGCTCGCTGGTCGAGATGGGAGTGCGCCTGGGCCCCGACCACACGAACTCCATGGTGTTCCCGTTCGACCAGCGCTTCCAGGAGATGTTCGCCGGTACCCTGCCGGGTACCTCGTCAGCCGCCTTCTACTTCGGCGCCAGCCACCGCCTGGAACAACCGCGGCTGGAACTGTTCGGCGAACAGCCGAAACGCTTTCAAGTCCCCACCGCGGCGATCGGCGCACCCCTGCCGGTGGGGTCACGGACGCCCGCGCTGGCGTTCGGCGGTGCGGGTCGCGAGGAAGACTTGGCCGGAGTCGAGGTGCGCGACCGGCTGGTGGTGCTCGAACTGCCCTGGGACACCACCCCGGAGACTCTGGCCGAACGGGTCGCCACGGTGCGCGAGCACGGTGGCGCGATGGTGGCCGTGTGGTCGCCCCCCGCGGTCGCGGTGCGTCACGGCGCGGAGCTTGCCGGGCAGCCGGGCAGCCGGATCGCGGCCGCGGCGAAACCGTCCAGCGAACTGACCGGCTCCAAGGCCGCCGGGGCGTTGGCGCTGCCGACCGTCCAGATCGCCGGCGTGAACGCCGAGCGGCTCGCCGCGTTGGCCCGGACCGGTGACGGCACCGCTGCCGTGATCGCCCGCCCGGAAATCCGGGACGCCTATGAATTGTCCTTTCCGGCCACCGGACGGGTCCCGGCACAACTCGAGCACTCGGTGCGCAAGTCCGAGCTCGCGGCGGTGACCATGGCTTTCCACGGCTACTCGGCGGAGGACTCGTCCCAGGTGCACGCGTTCCACCAGGTGGCAGGGGTACGCCTGGGATTGTCCCGGCTGGGCTATGGAACACCGGGCCTCGTGCGGGCGGAACGTCAGGAGTACTACACGCCGGGCAAGTGGGCCTTCCTCAATGCGCTGGTGAGCGACAGTCCGAGCCTAGGTGGTGACCTGCGCGGTGAGGAGCTCTTCGCGGCGGGCAAAAGCTACCGGCTGGCCTGGAACGGCGCGGTCACCGGCCCCGGCTTCCGCGGCAAGCGCGTCTATCCGGCCGACCGTCCCTGGGCCGCACGCACCGCGCAGGAGATCGACATCAGCATCCCGTTGTTCTCCGACGCTGCCGGGCACACCGGAACCGCGGACTTGGACGCGCCGGGTGACCGCGGCAGCACCGCGCTCTACCGTGAAGGGCGGCTTTACGGTAGTCAGGCGACTCCCGGGCGCGCGGTGTTCGTGGCGCCTTCCGAGGAGGCCGGTTACCGGCTGACCACCGAGGCGGAGCGCGACGAACCCTGGGCGTCGTTGTCCTCCAAGGTCTCCGCCGAATGGACCTTCCGCAGCGCATTCGCCCGGGGACCGAGCCGAGCGCTGCCGCTGCTGGAGGTGCGTTACACCCCGGCGGTGGATCTGGCCAACAGCGCGCCGGGCGGCGGCACCTTCACCGTCCCGGTCACCGTGTCCCGGCAGGACGGTCCCGCCGCGATCACCGGCCTGCAGGTCGAAGTGTCTTACGACGGTGGCGTCAACTGGCGGCCCGCGAAGGTGAGCGGGCAGGACGGCCGGTACAACGCCGAGCTCCGCCACCCGGCGACCGGATCCGTCTCCCTGCGGGCGAAAGCCGCCGATGCCGACGGGAACACCACGACCCAGAGCATCATCCACGCTTACCGGCTCCGCTGAAGAACGGCAGATCAGGTCTGGGGGTCGTGAGTGATTTGGGGGGGTACGACGAACCCAAACA
>NZ_JBFBBY010000226.1:0-9958 GCF_040682875.1 Amycolatopsis sp. NPDC051071
CCAATGCCACATTGGGCGCACCCGAGCCCGGAGGCATTGGGGACACTCAACGTCCCCAATGCCACATTGGGCGCACCCGTCTCCCGACCGCAGCACAAAATCCGAGTTATCCACATGCCAGTCCCCTTGTGGACAACTCAGCCATCCAGCGCCATTTCCGCAGGTACCGTCGTACCCCGGCGATACGCTGGGCTGGGGACGCCCCCCGGGAAGGGTGGGGGCCGCGCCGGAGCGGGCAAAGAGGCCCCAGGGCCACGGGGCCAAAGGGGAGTGGGTCAGTCGCCTTCGATGACGTCGGGTTCGACGCCGAGGTAGCCGGCCACCTGTTCCACGAGGACGTCGTGGACGAGTTCCGCGAGTTCGCCTGGGTCCTTCGCGCGTGCTTCGAGGGGGCGGCGGTAGAGGACGATGCGGGCCCGCGTCGGGAGGCCGGCGCGGTCGACGCCGGCGGGCACGAGCCGCGAGAGCGGGACGGCGCCGTCGTGCAACACGCCGTCCACTCCGGTCGGTGCGCCATCCGAGCGAACTTCGGGGACGTCGTCGACGGCGACGTCGAGCTTCGTCAGCTCGTGCCGCCACCGCGCTTCGATGGGTTCGAGCGCGTCCAAAACCAGTGCGTCGAACCTTTCCGCCCTGCTGGCGGCGGCGGGAAGGGTCGACGGATACAGCGCTCCGCGCAGGCCCCGGCCGTGCCGGTCCCGGCGCATCCGCCGTCGCTGTCGGGAATCACGAGCCGTCGCCACGATCCGAAGGGTACGCGCTCGGCGAGTCGAAGCGCGTGTCGCCGGTACACCTGGCCGAGGACGCGCTATCGTTCTCGATCGTGCGGAGCGTACGAAAGTGTTCGCGAACGGGTTGTCTCGAACCCGCTGTCGCCACGCTCACGTATGCCTACAGCGATTCGACAGCCGTCGTGGGACCCTTGGCCACCGCGAGCGAGCCGCACTCCTATGACCTCTGCGAAGCCCACGCCCTCCGGCTCACCGTCCCCAAGGGCTGGGAAGTCGTCCGGCACGAGGGTGCCTTCGCCGCTCCCGACCCGTCCGCCGACGAGCTGACCGCGCTGGCCGAGGCCGTCCGCGAAGCGGGACGTTCGGACAAGCCCGCACCCGCCCCCGAACCCGAGGGACCGTCAGGCAGGCGCGGCCACCTGCGCGTCCTGCCCGGCCGAGCCTGACGCAAGGGCCCGCCGGTAGGCTTTCGAGGCGCCAGAGGGCGTTGTAACGAGACTATTGGCGGGGAGCAGGCGTGCCAGACCTTTCGGGCATCGTGAAGGCCTACGACATTCGTGGCGTGGTCGGTGAGCAGCTGGACGCGGCGCTCGTCCGCGACCTCGGTTCGGCGTTCGCCCTGTTGATCAAACCCGAGTCGGACTCCGTGGTCATCGGCCACGACATGCGTGACTCCTCGCCGGAACTGTCCGCCGCCTTCGCCGACGGCGTGACCTCGCAGGGCCTCGACGTCGTTTCGATCGGTCTCGCCAGCACCGACCAGCTGTACTTCGCGTCCGGGTCGCTCAACCTGCCCGGCGCCATGTTCACCGCCAGCCACAACCCGGCGCGGTACAACGGCATCAAACTGTGCCGCTCCGGCGCGGCCCCGGTCGGCCAGGACTCCGGTCTCGCGGAGATCCGCGACACCGTCGAGCAGGGTGTACCCGCCTTCGGTGGCCAGCGTGGCTCGGTGACCCAAACGGACGTCCTCGCCGACTACGCGGCGTACCTGCGCAAGCTCGTCGACCTCTCCGGCAGCCGCCCGCTGAAGGTCGTCGTCGACGCCGGCAACGGCATGGGCGGCCACACCGTCCCGACCGTCTTCGCGGGCCTGCCCCTCGACGTCGTGCCGATGTACTTCGAGCTCGACGGCAACTTCCCGAACCACGAGGCCAACCCGCTCGACCCGAAGAACATCGTCGACCTCCAGGCGAAGGTGCGCGAGGAAGGCGCCGACGCGGGCCTGGCCTTCGATGGCGACGCCGACCGCTGCTTCGTCGTCGACGAGCGCGGCGAGCCGGTGTCGCCGAGCGCCATCACCGCGCTGGTCGCGGTCCGTGAGCTGGAGAAGGAGCCGGGCGGCACCATCATCCACAACTTGATCACGTCGAAGGGGGTGCCTGAGATCGTCGCCGAACACGGCGGCAAGCCGGTGCGCACCCGGGTCGGGCACTCGTTCATCAAGGGCGAGATGGCCAAGACCGGCGCGATCTTCGGCGGCGAGCACTCCGCGCACTACTATTTCCGCGACTTCTGGCGTGCCGACACCGGCATGCTGGCCGCACTGCACGTCCTCGCGGCCCTCGGCGAGCAGTCGGGCCCGCTCTCCGAGCTGACCGCCGAGTACTCGCGCTACGCGGCCTCCGGTGAGATCAACTCGACGGTGGACGACCAGATCGCCCGCATGATCGCGGTCAAGGACGCTTTCGCCGCACGCGACGGCGTCGAGATCGACGAACTCGACGGTCTCACCGTGCAGCTGCCCGGCGGCGGCTGGTTCAACCTGCGCCCGTCCAACACCGAGCCCTTGCTCCGCCTGAACGTCGAGGCCGCCGACACCGAGGCCGTCCGGGCGCTGACCGAAGACGTACTGGCGATAGTTCGTGGGTAACGAATGTGTCGTGAAAACACACATAGAGATATCCCACAGGTAGGGAGTGAGCATGGCCGTCACGCTGGACGCACAGTTGCTGGAGATCCTGGCCTGCCCGTCCCCCGATCACGCACCACTGCGGACGGGGACACCGGCGGACCCGGACGCCGACGCACTGACCTGTACGGACTGTGGTCGAGTGTATCCAGTCCGTGATGGAATCCCGGTATTGTTGCTGGACGAAGCCACCGAGCCGACGAATCCGGATGGCGCCCATGCCGACGGTCCCTGACGATTCCCTGCTCGACGATCCCGCGCGGCTGGCCGAGGCCGACAGCGCGGGACTCCTCCGTGCCGCCGCGATGGCGGGCGCCCAGGTCCGGGCGACCGTCGAGGCGGCAGCCGAACTCGAGCTGAGCGATCGCCTCGACGTCGGGCGCCCGCGTTCGCTCGTGCTGCTCGACCGGCCGGGCGTCAGCCGGACACTGACCCGGCTGGTCGCCGCGCTGCTGACCCCGTCGTGCCCGGTCCCGGTGGTCGTCGCCGAAGTCGTGCCCAGCTGGATCGGCGCGCTCGACGTCGTCTTCGCGCATACCGACGACGCCGGTGACCGCGAGCTGGCCGCTTCACTCGAACGTGCCGCCCGGTTCGGCGCGACGGTCGTGCTGTCCGCCCCCGCCGAGGGGCCGGTCGCGGCCGCCGTCGCGGGCAAGGGGCTGCTGCTCGCGCCGAGGCTCCCAATCCCGCCGGAGATGGCCTTTCCGCGCGGGCTTGCCGCCGCGCTGCTCACCGCGAACGCACTCGGCCTGCTGGTGGCCGATCTGGAGCAGCTCGCCGACCAGCTCGACGCGGAAGCCGAGAAGGACTACCTCGCCAGGGACTCGTTCGCGAACCCGGCCAAGGCCATGGCCCTGAAACTGGCCGAGCGGCAGCCGCTCCTGTGGGGGCTGGATCCGGTCGCGGTCGCCGTCGGCGAGCACGCCGCCCACGCCTTCGCCGCCCACGCGGGGATCGTCTGTGACGTGGAGGACTACCGCCAGGCGCTGGCCAGGCCCGCTTTGCGGCGTGCGGCGTTGTCCGGGGGAGTGGAGCGCGATATCTTCGCGGACCCGGAGGAGGGCGCCGGTTTGACGCCGAAGGTGCTGCTCCTGTCGATCCGGACCGGGCCCGCCACCGAGGCGGCCCGCTACCAGGCGGAAGACCTGCTGCCCGGCGCGGACGTGATCGCCCCGGCCGAGGAGATCGAAGCGGACGAGATCGTGCGTGCGGCCGTTCTCGCATTGCGATTCGAGCTGGCCGCGGTCTATCTGGGGCTGGCCATCGGCAGCATCGGCGGCGCCGGGAGGTACACGCCCGCAACGGCGTGAGCCCCGCGCGCGACGTGAGGAAATGAGGGCAGGCACCACCCGTGCCCGGCGAGGAGTTGAGGTGACAGTGGAGCTGCTGCGCAATGCCGTGCGGCCCTACGCGTGGGGATCGAGAACGACGATTCCCGAGCTGCTGGGGCGACCGGTGCCGGCGCCACACCCGGAAGCGGAACTGTGGATGGGCGCCCACCCCGGCGACCCGTCGCAGGTGATCGGCCCGGACGGCACCGAGCGGAGCCTGCTGGAGCTCGTCGAAGCCGACCCGGTCGGCCAGCTCGGTACGGCCTGCGCCGGGCGCTGGGGTGGCAGGCTGCCGTTCCTGATGAAGATCCTCGCCGCCGAAGAGCCGCTTTCGATGCAGGCGCATCCGTCGGCGGAGCAGGCGGCGGAGGGATACGCGCGCGAGGAGTCGGCGAAGATCCCGCGCGACGCCTCGAACCGCAACTACCCGGATCCGACGGCGAAACCGGAACTCGTCTGCGCGCTGACCGAGTTCCACGCGCTGGCGGGCTTCCGCGAACCGGAGCGCACGATCGCCCTGCTGAAGGCGATCGAGACGCCCGGGCTGGCGAAGTACGCGGTGCTGCTGGAAGCCCAGCCGGATCCGGCCGGGCTGCGCGCGTTGTTCACCACCTGGATCACCCTGCCGCAGGCCGCGCTCGACGAACTGCTGCCCGAAGTCCTCGATTCGTGCGTCAAACACATCCAGGAACACGGCGAGTTCGACCTCGAATGCCGGACCATCCTGGAACTCGGCGAGGCCCATCCGCGTGACGCGGGCGTGCTCGCGGCGCTGCTGCTCAACCGGCTCACCCTCAGCGCCGGCGAGGCGATCTACCTGCCTGCCGGGAACCTGCACCTGTACCTGCACGGCACGGCCGTCGAGATCCTCGCGAACTCGGACAACATCCTGCGCTGCGGGCTGACACCCAAGCACGTCGACGTGCCGGAGCTGCTGCGCGTCGTCGACTTCGCGTGCGGCGAGATGCCGGTACAGAGCGGCGATCCCGAGGCACGCCTGTCGGTGTACCGCACCGACGCGCCGGAATTCGAGCTGTCGCGGATCGAGTGGGCGGCCGGTGACGGCGGCGAGGTCGCCGTCGACGACGTCGGCCCGCAGATCCTGCTGTGCACCGCGGGCAGCCTGCTGGTGACCGCCGACGACGGCGAGCAGGTCGAACTGCGCCGCGGCCAGTCGGTCTGGCTGCCGGCCGCCGACCCGGCCGTCCTCGTGCGCCCGCTTTCCGGCGAACGCACCCAGGTCTTCCGCGCCACCGCCGGCACCTGCTAGCCCCGATCTCCCGCGTTTAGTCCTCTGGTTGCGGTACTTGCACGTGCAAGTACCGCAACCAGAGGACTAAACGCGTAGCGGGGACGGCCGAACTGTGTGCGTTCCGTGTGGTGGGTTCAGCAACCATCGTCCGAAGGGGTGACCCGGCGATTGTCGTCGGCTCGTTCCGGAAGTCGATGGCCAAGGAGAACCCCGCAGTGATGTCCCTTTCCGACGCGGTGAGCGAACTCGCTTACCGGCTGACAGCCGCGCTCGTTTCCGTGCGTCCCGGCACTTTGTTCGCCGTGCTCGGCTTCGCCGTCGTGACCGCGCTCGTGCCGGTCGCCGAGAGAGCACGTCTCCTGCCGAGCGGGCACGACCTGGCCGTCTCGGGCGCAGGTGCTGGCGGGGACCGCCGGGGACGCGATCGAGGCCGTCAAAGCCGTCGGAACCGAACTGCGGGGCCTCGCCGCCGACGCGCAGGGCAGGCTGAACCTTCCCGCGATCACGCTGGCGGCCGGCTCATCGCACAGTGATTTCCGGATGGTGCTCGTCTGAGGGGTCGGGCACCATCCGGTCAGGCCGGGGCGGGTTCGGTGAGCGACAACAGCAACCGGACGAGGGTCGAAGCGTTGGCGTCGTGGGGGACATCCAATCGCTTCGCCTCTTCACCCGCCGCCTCGGCCGCTTTTGTTTCCCCGACGGCCTCGTACGCCCTGCGCAGCACGTGCAGGGTGAGGCCGGTCGCGGGTTTCCCGCCCATGGCGCGGAATTCGTCGAGACATTCGCGCAGTACAGGGATCGCGCGGTCGGCGCGGCCGTCGCCGATCCAGCTGGCGGCGATCGCGCGGGTGCAGGAGAGTTCCCGCGGCCGTTCTTCGAGCGCGCCCGCCAGCCGCCGCGCGTTCTCGTAGGCCTTCACCGCTCCTGCCCGCTCGCCCGCCCCCGCGAGGATCGCGCCCTGTGTGCGCAACGACTTCGCCAGCGAGGACCTGGCCGTGGTCCGGCGCAGCACCCGGACCGATTCCCCGATCGTCTCCAGTGCCTGTTCCGTGCGGCCGTCGAGCATCAGCGACCACGAAAGTCCTTGCAGGGCGACGCCCAGCTGGCGTTCGTCACCGGATTCCCGTGCCAGTGCGAGGATCCGGCGATCGATCTCCAAAGCCTCCGAGACCTTGCCGAGCCGGTGCAAGGCGGCGGATTCCGCCCGCCGCGCATGGGTTCCCGAATCCTCCACAGTGGACAGTGCGCGGGCCTGGGTGGCGGCGTCCAGTGATTCCCCCGCCCGGCCGAGCCCGACCAGGCAATGCGCCAGGTTGGTCTCCACCCACGCCTGAGCGGAATTGTCACCGAGCGCCGCCAGCTCCTTCGAACACGCGCGGTATCCCTCGGCGGCGCGTTCGTACTCGCCGCGGGCGTGCAGCAGTACCGTCAGATTCGCTTCGGCGATGACCAGGATATGCCTGTCGTCCGACTCGCGCGCTGCGTCGCGCAGGATCTCGTAGGCCGTCCGCATATCGGTGTAGTGGCTGTGCAAGTACAGGTACGTGCTCAGTCTTTCCAGTATTCGCAAGGCCTTCCGCCGCCAGCCGAGTGCGACCAGCGACGAGACCGCGGTGACCAAATTGGCCCGCTCCGCAGCGAACCACGCCCCTGGGTCGCGCAGCAGCCGTTCGACCAGCTCGGCCGACAGGGGCTGCGCCGGGACATCCTGATCCGACAACGGCATCGGCACCGTGCGCGGCAGGCGCCGGGCAGCCGTGTCGGCGAGACACAGCGCCGCGTCCGACACCTTCGCGACGGTGGCCACCCGCTCGGCGCGGGTCTCCAGTTCACGGCCGAGTTCGGTGGCGAACACACGTACGAGGTCGTGCACCCGGAACCGCTGCTCGCCGGTCTGGTCGAGGCCGGTCGCTTCGAGCAGGCTCGCCTCGACGAGTTCGTCCACGGCGTCGGCGGCGCCTTCGTCGTCGATCAGCGTCGACACCGCCCACGCGGGGAGATCGAAGGTGCGGCAGCGGCCGATCAGCCGGAACGCGCGCCGCGCGGGCGGGCTCAGCGCCTCGTAGCTCAGCGCGATACTGCCGCGGACCTGCAGATCGCTGACCCGCAGTTCGTCGAGGCGGGAGACCTCGTCCTCCAGTTTCGCGGCGAGTTTCCCGAGCGGGAGACCCGGCCGCATCGCGAGCCTGCTGCCGGCGATCCGCAACGCCAGCGGGAGGTTTCCGCAGGCTTCGGCGATCCGTTCCGCGTCCGCGCGCTCGGCGCCGACGCGATCGTGGCCTGCCAGCCGCTCCAGCAACGTCAGCGCTTCGGCGCCCGACAGCGGGGCGAGCGCGAGGCGATCCGCCCCCGCGAGCCCGGAAAGCCGTTGCCTGCTGGTGATCAGGACGGCACTGCCCGGCGTGCCCGGAAGCAGCGCGCGGACCTGATCCGGGCCGGCGGCGTCGTCGAGCACCACCAGGACACGTCTGTCGGCGAGACGGCCGCGATAGACCGCCGCCCGCGCCTCGACGTCGTCCGGGATCGCCGGACCGGTGACGCCCAGCGCGCGCAGCAGGTCGCCGAGGACGTCGGCGAGGTCTCGCGGACTGGACGCGCCGGCGAGCGGGACGAACAACTGGCCGTCCGGGAAGGACCGGCGGAGCCGGTGCGCGGTGCTGACCGCGAGGGTGGACTTGCCCGCGCCGGGTTCGCCGGTGATCACCGCGACCGGGACGCCGGTGCCATCACCGAGCAGACCGGAGAGTTCGGTGATCTCGGCCTCGCGGCCGGCGAAGTCCGCGATATCCGGCGGGAGCTGGCAGAGCGGGAAGACCGACGGCGTCTTGGTGCCGGGCGCCGGATCCTCGCCACGCAGCACGGCGGCGTGCACCCGGCGGGCCTCGGCGCCGGGCTCCACGCCGAGTTCCTCGACCAGCGTGGTGCGCAGCTCGCGGTAGACACCCAGCGCGTCGGCCTGCCGCCCGGCGCGGTGCAACGCGATCATCAGCTGGGCCGCCAGCCGCTCGCGCAGCGGATGCTCGGTGATCATCGCCTGGAGTTCGCCGGTCAGCTCGCCGTGCCTGCCGTCGGACAGCTCGGCGTCGACACAGTCTTCGAAGGCGGCGAGGCGTTCCGATTCGAGCCGGGCGACGTCCGCGTCGAGCCACGGGATGTGCAGTCCGGAAAGGACCGGCCCGCGCCATTCCGCCAAGGCGCGCCGGTAATGCCCCGCGGCTGCGGCCGGATCGCCCGCCCGTGCGGCCGCCTTGCCCGCGGCCGCCGCGTCGCGAAAGGACAGCAGATCGAGCTCGCCGGGCTCGACCAGCAGGCGGTAACCGTGCGGGTCCCGCTCGATCTCCAGTCCCTCGATCCGTGCCCGCAGGCGGGAGACGTACGTGTGCAGGTTCGAGGCGTACGACTTCGGCGGCGTCTCCGGCCAGAGCGTCTCGACAAGGGCACTGGCCGGGACGGACGCGTTCGCGTTGAGCAGCAGCACGGCCAGCAGGGTGCGCTGGTGATCGCCGCGCGGCGTCATCCGGCGTCCGGGCGGGCTCTCGATCGTCAACGGTCCGAGCACGCCGAATCGCGGCACAGGCACCTCCCCAGGTCATGAGAGGGGCGAGACTAGCGAGCGGTTCCGACAATTCCGTGACCTGTCCTGCCCGGCGCCAGGGGGCTCATCTGCACTGCTAGCCTTCGAACCCGGCATATCGGGACACCATTTTTCGAAGACACCAGGGGAGTCGCACGTGTCTGCAGGTGGCGGAACCAAGGCGATCATCGCCGCGCTCGTGGCGAACGCCGGCATCGCGGCCGCGAAGTTCACCGGCTTCCTCATCACGGGGTCGTCCTCGATGCTCGCCGAGTCCGTGCACTCGCTGGCGGACACCTCGAACCAGGGCCTCCTGCTGCTGGGGCAGAAGACGTCGCAGCGCAAGGCGACCCGCACGCATCCCTTCGGCTTCGGTCGCGACCGGTACTTCTACTCGTTCATCGTCGCGCTGATGCTCTTCAGTCTCGGTTCGGTGTTCGCGTTGTGGGAGGGCATCCACAAGATCGGCGAGCCTGAGGCGCTGAAGACGCCGTGGGTGGCCGTCGGCATCCTGGTGGTCGCGATCGGGCTGGAGTCGTTCAGCTTCTACACCGCGATCCAGGAGTCGAAGAAGATCAAGGGCGACGCGGGCTGGTGGGCGTTCATCCGCCAGGCGAAGACCCCCGAGCTGCCGGTAGTCCTGCTGGAGGACGCGGGCGCGCTGCTCGGCCTGATGTTCGCGCTCGCGGGCGTCGGACTGTCCGTCGTCACCGGCGACCCGGTGTGGGACGGCATCGGCACCGTCACCATCGGCCTGCTGCTCGGCGTCATCGCGGTCATCCTCATCATCGAGATGAAGAGCCTGCTGATCGGCGAGGGCGCGACCGAGATCGACCTCGACACCATCGTCGACGAACTCGCCGCCGGCAAGGTCGAGCGCGTCATCCACATCCGGACGCTGTACATCGGCCCGGACGAGATGCTGGTGGCCGCGAAGCTCGCGCTGGTGCCGGGGCTGGAAACGGGCGAAGTCGCGCAGGCCATCGACGACGCTGAAGCACGCGTGCGGGCGAAGGTCCCTACGGCGAAGCTGATCTACCTGGAGCCGGACTTGGATCGCTCGCTGGCCTGAGCCTCGGTTGGTCGTGAGGGTCGTGGCGAACGGCTCGATTTCCCCGGTGCGACGCTCATGCCCGGCCTGGTCAACGCCCACGTGCA
>NZ_JBFBBY010000227.1:0-9940 GCF_040682875.1 Amycolatopsis sp. NPDC051071
TCCCCATTTTTATTAATTTCGCCATTGGGCCACCCCTCATGACACCCCCCGACAGGCGAGGACGGGCGGTCAAAGCGTGCCATCGGCGGCGACGGCGCGATCCAGCCACAGGTCCTCGAGCGCGTCCCGCACCTCGGGACCGTGCTCGGACGCCAGCCGTACGGCGCCCAAGTTGTCCTCCAGTTGCGGAAGGCGGCTCACCCCGAACAGCACGTTCGCCACCGGCACGTAGGCGAGGCAGAACGCGATCGCCAGTTGCGAAGGGCTCACCCCGAATTCCGCCGCCACCGTGGCCACTCCCCCGGCAGCGGCCTTGATCGACTCGCGGATACCGCCCGGATCCGCCCCGATCTTGCGTTCGGGTGTCTTGCCGAGCAGCACCCCGCCTTCGAAGACGTCCGACGCCTGCAAGGTCAGCCGTCCGGCCTCGAAATGGGCGCCGTAGAACGGGCCTTCCGCCATGGACCGCCGCGCCACGCTGTACTTCAGCTGGGCGAAACCCGGCGCCGGAAGCCCTTCCTTCTCGGCGAACTCCAGCGCGCGATCCAGGTCCGCGGCGAGCCAGTTGTTCACGCCCCAGACGTCGAAGCGGCCGAGGCGGACCTGTTCGGCCACTTCGGTGACGATCCGCGGGATGTCCGGGCGGTCGAAATAGTCGCCGACCACGACGGCCTCCGCGCGTTCGACGCCGATCCGGGCGAACGACGTCGCGAGTTGCCGGGCGAAGCCGGTGTTCGGGTAGTCCCAGAGCCACAGTTTCCCGCACAGCTGGTACTCGTCGCGGGCGATCCCGGCGGCCCGGACGGCCTCGCCGAACAGGAGATCTGTGCGCGATTGTTCGGAATGCGGCCCCATGTTGTAGTGGGCCACGTCGAAAAGCGTGACCCCGGCGTCGATCGCGTGCCGGATCAAGTGCACCGCGTCGTCGAAGTCCATCCGGTCCCAGGTGTTCCAGGAGCCAAGGCTCAGCACCGAAGTGGCGAAGCCCAGCCCGTCCTGCTTCTCGTACACGGGATTTCCTTTCGCTGGCAACAGAAACCCTTTTTAGTCTACGATCGTAGAATGAACAAGAGACTCGTAGTGGTGACCGGCGGTGCCAGTGGCATCGGCCGAGGGGTCGCCGAAGCGTTCCAGGCCGCGGGCGACCGCGTGGTCATCGCCGACGTCGACGCCGGCGCGGCCCACGACCTGGCGGGCGAACTCGGCGCGGAGCACGTCGAACTGGACATCTCCGACCCTGGCTCGGTCGACGCCGCGCTCGCGCTCGTCACCGGCCGCTTCGGCCCGGTCGACGTCCTGATCAACAACGCCGGACTCGCCGGGGGCGGCGGGCCCTTGGTGGGGCTGGACATCGGTGTCTTCGACCTGTGCGTGCGGGTGAATTTCCGCGGCACGTTCCTGATGACCCGCGCGGTCGGCGCACAGATGCTTGAAGCGGGCACCCGTGGCGCCATCGTCAACATCACCTCCATCGGCGCCCTGCAGCCGACCCCCGGACTCGGCCATTACGAAGCCACCAAAGCCGCCGTCGAAGCACTCACCCGCTCGGCGGCGCTCGAACTGGCACCGCACGGCATCCGGGTCAACGCGGTCGCGCCAGGGCCGGTGCTCACGCCGATGACCGCCGGATTCGCCTCGGACACCGCTGCCCGCGCGGCTTGGGAAGCGAGGATTCCACTGGGAACCATCGCTTCCGTCGCCGACGTGGTGCCGTCAGTCCTGTTCCTCGCTTCGGCCGGCGCCTGCCATCTCACCGGGGTGAGCCTGCAGGTCGACGGCGGGCAACTGCTCACCTGAGTACACGACGCGGCCGCCGGACACGGTGAGTTCGACACCGGCGTCCGGTAGGTCCGCGAACGCGACTTCGAGCGGATTCGCCGCCAGCACACAGAAGTCGGCGACGCGGCCGACGGTCAGTGACCCCTTCCACTCCGCCGCCCCGTCCTGCTCGGCGGCCGCGGTCGTGTAACAGCGAAGCAGCCTTGCCATCAGTACACTGTCCACATCGGACGCTTCCAGCATCCGGGCCGCGGCCGCGAGGTGGACCCGCCAGTCCGGGGTGACCACCGGGGCATCACTGCTCAAGGTCAGCGGGACACCCGATTCCAGCATCTCCGCAAGCGGCCACGCGCGAGCGCCGACCTCGGCACCGAGTGCCTCCGACAGCATTCCCCGCATCGCCACCGCGATCGCGGGCTGCGTGGTCAGACCGACACCCGCCGAAGCCATCCGCGACAGCTGGTCCGCCGTCACCAGGTCGCCGTGCACGAGATGGTCGCCGCGACGCAGCGATCCGAGCGCGGCTTCGATACTGCGATCCCCCGTGGCGTGCACCGCGACCACCATTCCGGCGGCGTGGGCCAGTTCGATCATGGCGACCAGGTTGCCCGCGCGCGCCGGATCGTCGTCACCATCGACGAGCAAGGCACCGTGCGATCCGTCGGCATAGCAGTGATGCGTCCACGCGGACCGCATCGGCGGGATGCCGTCGGCGAAGATCTTCACGCCGGGCACGGTGAGCCACGCCGGATCCGCGTCCGGGACCGGCGTCGCCAGGCCACGTTCGAAATCCGCCAGCGAACTGGCCCCGTCGAGCAGTCCGAACAAGCGCAACGCGGTCACCCTCGCGCGCAGGAGCCCGTCCGCGGCCAGCGCCGCGTACTCCTCCAGCACCTCGGGCCCGAAGCACCCCGTCTCCCCCGGGCCCAGCCCGGGTTCGGTGTAGCTCGTGATGCCGAGTGACGCGCACACATCGCCCGCACGCAGGATGGCGGCACGCCGTTCGGCCGCGGTACGTACCGTTTTCTCCTCGCCACCGGTGAATCCGGCGCCGCCGATGAGCGTGTCCGGCCACCGGGCACCGAGCCAGGTCGCGTGCAGATGCGCGTCGTTGATCCCGGGCAGGACGGCTCTGCCTGCCAGGTCGATCACTTCGGTGTCCGGGCCGATGTGATCGAAGGCGACATCGCCGAGCGCGACGATCCGGCCGTCACGCACCGCCATCGCCCGCACGACGGTGTCCGCCGGATCGAAGGTGAGCACGGGACCGCCGCGAACCACGAGTGAAGCGGGACGAAGACGTTGCGACGGCATGGTTCCTCCAGGATCTGGACTTTTTCTCCTACGACTGTAGACTAAAAAGATGGTCAACAGAACCGAAGCCGCGGTGCTCACCGAACACGGGTCCGCGCTCACACTGAGGGAGTTGCCGCTCCCGGAAGAGCCGGAGCCGGGTGCCGCGTTGGTCCGGATCACCTGCACCACGCTGTGCGGCACCGACGTGCACATCTGGTCGGGCCAGATGACCTTCCCCGGGATGCTCCCGATGGTGCTGGGCCACGAAATGGTCGGCGAGGTGGTGGCCGTCGGACCGGGTACCACCGACACCCTCGGCCGGGAGATCGCCGAAGGCGACCGCATCGGCTGGTCGGAATCGACGTGCGGAAAGTGTTACGGCTGCACGATCCTGCGCGAACCGGTCGCCTGCGAGAAGCGCGGCTACGGCTTCCTCCAACGTTCCGACGTGTTCCCTTATGCCACCGGCGGGCTCGTCCGGTACTGCTACGTCACCCCCGGCGCCGCCAAGCTCCTGCTGCCCGACGACGTCAAGGACACCTGGGCCTCGATGTCCGGCTGCGCGGGCAAGACCGTGCTGCGAGCGGTTTCGCGGTCCGGCGGTATCCGTCCGGGTGGGACGGTCGTGGTACAGGGCGCGGGTGCGCTCGGCGTCTTCGCCACCGCGGTCGCGCGGATCTCCGGCGCGGGTGACGTGATCACCATCGGCGGTCCCGCCGATCGGCTCAAGACCGCCGAGCGTTTCGGTGCGACAGCGACGATCCCGGTCGACGGCACCGTCGAGGACCGCGTCGAGCGGGTCAAGGAACTCACCGGCGGCCGCGGCGCCGACCACGTCTTCGACTTCGCGGGCGGCCCCACCATCGGCGAGGAAGCGGTCGCCTTCGCCGCCCAGCGCGGCACGGTCGCGATCGTCGGTTCCACCGGCCCCATACCCGCTCCCGTCGCACTCGGCACCGTGATGGGCAAGGAACTCACGGTCGTCGGCTCGCTCAACGGCGACATCGCCGACTACCACCGCTCGGTGGACTTCTTTCGCACCTTCGCCGGCCGGATGCCCTGGGACGAACTGTTCAGCGCGCCCGTCGGACTCTCCGAAGCCTCGAAGTGCGTCGAGTCGATGTCACGGCTCGGCGAACTCAAAGCCGTCATCGATCCCCGCCTTCCCTAGGAGTCCCCATGACCGCCATCCCCCAGCGCCGCATCGGCCGCGACGGCCCGCTCACCGGTGTCCTCTCGCTCGGCTCGTGGCACACCTACGACCGGATGGACTTCCGCGAGGCGGTGACGCTGGTGCGCACCGCTGTCGATGCCGGCATCTCGCTGTTCGACGTCGGTGTCTACGGTTTCCCCGGCAGCACACCGGTCTTCACCGACGTACTGTTCTCCGCCATGGTTCGTGCGGCCGGGCTCAACCGCGACGACTACCTGCTTTCGGCGAAGCTGTGGCTGGAGGGCTACCCGGAGCACACTCTGCGCGACCAGCTGGACAACGCGTTGTTCCGCGCCGGGATCGAGCACGCCGATCTCGTGGTACTGGGCGATCTTCGCCGTGACGACACCGACCTGCACCAGCTCGTGCTGGATCTGGACGAACTCCGTAAGGCCGGGCTCATCCGGCAGTGGGGGGTGAACAACTGGTCCGCCACCACCATCCGTGCCCTGCACGATTTCGCCGCGGCGGAGAACGTGCCCGGCCCGGCCATCGCGCAGCTGAAGTACAGCGTTTCACGACGGTCCATTGCAGACGGTGAGCCGTTCGAGAAGGTGTTCGGCGAGCTCGGGGTCACGCTGCAGTCATCGGACATCTTCGAGGGCGGTGTCCTGCTGGGCAAGAACAGTGGCGCGCGTCAGGTCGGGCGGGATCCCGGCGACATCCGTGAGCGCATCGCCGCCTCCGCGCCGGAACTCGCGAAGATCGCGGGCGACCTCGGCGCGACGCCGGCGCAGCTGTGCCTTGCCTTCACGCTCACCCATCCGGCCAACACCACCACCCTGTTCGGCGCCACCAGCACCGAGCAGCTCAAGGACAACCTCGGCGCTGTCGACCTCGTCGAGCGCGTCGGCGCGAAGCAACTGCGCGAACTGGTCGAACCGTTCTGGGCGGACCGCGACAGCGTCGACCCGGAGGGACCGTGACGGCCTTCGACCCCGAACTCGCCGAAGCCCTCAAAGGCTTGCCGTCCGGACCTCCGCTGGGCGCCGAGTCGCTGGCGGGCGTCCGGCAGGCACTGGAGGAGATGAATCCGACTTGCGCCGAGGCGATCGGCGACCGGGATCTCGTCTGGGAAGACCGGGCCGTACCCGGCACCGACGTGGTCGTCACCGTCGTCAAACCCCGGCACACCAAGGCGGGCGCGCCGGGGTTCTACAACATCCACGGCGGCGGGATGGTGCTGGACGACCGGTTCGCCGACCTGCCCCGGATGGTCGCGCTGGTCGAGGAATTCGGGTTCGTCGCGGTGACCGTGGAGTACCGGCTCGCTCCCGAGCATCCGCATCCGGCGCCGCTGCAGGACTGCTACGCGGGCCTGACCTGGATGGCCGGCAATGCCGCCGAGCTCGGATTCGATCCGGCGAAGCTGATCGTCGGCGGCGGCAGCGCGGGCGGGGGCCTGAGCGCGGGAGTCGCCTTGATGGCCCGGGACCGCGGTGGTCCGGCCTTGGCAGGGCAGCTGCTGCTGTGCCCGATGATCGACAGCCGCAACAGTTCGGCGTCCACAGTGGAGTTCGCCGAACGCGGTGTGTGGAGCCAGGCGGCCAACGAGTTCGGCTGGCGCTCCCTCCTGAATGGACAGACCTCGCCGTACGCGGTCCCCGCCACCGCCACCGACCTCGCCGGGCTCCCACCCGCCTTCATCGAGGTCGGCGCGGCCGAGATCTTCCGTGACGAGGACGTCGACTACGCGCGACGGCTCTGGGCGGCGGGAGTACCGGCCGAACTGCATGTCTGGGCGGGTGCTTACCACGGTTTCGACCGGTTCGCGCCGGACAGCGAGGTGACCCGGGCCGCGCTCGCCGCCCGGGCCTCCTGGCTGCGCCGCACTATCGGGAGAGCATGAACCGTGCGGCCTGCTCGCCGATCAGTACCGCCGGCGCGTTGGTGTTGCCCGTGGTCACCCGCGGCAGCACTGACGCGTCGGCGATCCGGAGCCCGGTCAGCCCGTGCACGGCGAGACCGGGGTCGACGACGGACCCCTCGTCGGTGCCCATCCGGCAGGTCCCGACCTGGTGGTGGTAGGTGATGGCGGTCCGCCGGACGTACTCGCGCACGTCGGCCCCGGGCCCCGGATAGAGCTCGCGGGCACCCCATTCGTCCGCCAACGCGGCCGCACGGCCGATCTCGCGGCACTGCTCCACCGACGCGACCAGGCTCTCGAAGTCGGCCGGGTCTTCCAGCGCGGCGAGATCGATCAGTGGTTCGTCCAGCGGGTCTGGCCCCGAAAGCCGCAAACTGCCCCGGCTGCGCGGCGTCACCAGGCCCGCCATCAGCGAAAACCCCGTTTCCGGCCCGGTCATCCACGGCTCGTACATCGGCACGCTGAAGTGGATTGGCTGGGTGTCGGGTACTTCCAGGCCGGGACGGCTGCGCCAGAACAGATGTGTCTGCGTCACCGAACGGCCGGGCGCGGGTGGATCGACCTGACGGCGGTCGGTCGCGAAAATGACCGGCGACAGCAGGTGGTCGTGCAGGTTCTGTCCTACTCCCGGCAGTTCCGCGACGACGTCGATGCCGTGCACCTCGAGTTCGTCCACGGGCCCGATGCCGCTGCGGAGCAGGATCGCCGGTGAAGCCAGCGCGCCCGCGGCGAGCACGACCTCGTCGGCGAAGACCTTGCGCGGTTCGCCGTCGATCTCCGCGAGTACCCCGGTCACCTTGGTGCCCTCGATCAGCAACCGGTGAACCAAGGCTCCCGTGTGGACGGTCATCCGCTCGGCGGCGGGCTGCCCGTAGGCGAGCCAGGTGTTGAGCCGTTTCCCGTCGCGGGTGGTGACGCGCTGCACCGAGACGCCGTCGAGTTCGTCGCCGTTGTAGTCCGGGTTGAACGGCAGTCCGGTCTGCACGGCCGCGTCCACAATGGACTGCTGGATCGGGTGCAATGGCTCGTTCGGCACGATGTCGAGCAGATCCTTCTCGATCCGCTCGTACACCGGGCGCACGTCGTCCCACCGCCAGCCGGGCAGACCCCAGCCGTCGTAGTCGGCGGGGGCGCCACGCACCCAGATCATCGCGTTGAGCGAATGCGACCCGCCGAGCACCTTGCCGCGTGGCAGGTGCAGCCGCCGGTTCGCCGCATGCGGCTGCGGCACGGTGTGGTAGTCCCAATCCTCCGGGCCGTGCCACAGCTCCCCGGCCCGCGACGGGTCGTGGATGGCCGGGTTGGTGTCCGGCCCGCCCGCTTCGAGCAGGGTCACCCACACCCCGGCGTCCGCCAGCCGCCTGGCGACCACCGAACCGGCCGAACCCGCTCCCACCACGATGACGTCCATGCCTCCCACCCTCGCAAGGCGGGCGGGCGTCCGGCGGATTCGGTTCGCTGGCCGACAATCGGCGTGCCCTGGCGGGCAAGACCACGGTGCGCGCCTGCCCCGATACTCGATCACACACCGGTCGAGGAGGAGCTTGCCATGGCCACACGCCTGTTCATCGACGGACAGTGGACCGCCGCCGGAGGCGGGACGCTGCCGACGTACGATCCGGCCACCGGCCAGGTGATCGAGGAAGTCGGCACCGCGTCCGCGGCCGACGTCGACGCCGCCGTCGGGGCCGCCCGAGCGGCACTGAGCGACCCGGCCTGGGCCGGGCTGCTGGCTGTCCAGCGGGCCGCGCTGCTGTTCAAACTGGCCGACCTCGTCGAGAAGCACCACGAGGAACTCGCCGCGCTCGAAACCCGTGACCAGGGGCAGCCGATCGGCATCTCCCGCCAGGTCAGCGTCACCGGCTCGGCCGAACACCTGCGGTACTTCGCCGGCTGGGTGACCAAGATCCAGGGCACCACCAACCCGGTGTCCTTCCCGGACACGCTGCACTACACGCGGCGCGAACCGGTCGGGGTGAACGCGCTGATCACGCCGTGGAACTTCCCGCTGATGATCCTGGTGTGGAAGCTCGCGCCCGCACTGGCCACCGGGAACACCGTGGTGATCAAGCCGAGCGAGGTCACCCCGCTGACGAGCATCCGGCTGGTGGAACTGGTGCACGAGGCCGGCTTCCCGCCGGGCGTGGTCAACCTGGTCACCGGCGACGGCGCGGTGGGCGCGATGCTGAGCGCGCACAACGACGTCGACCACGTGTCCTACACCGGCTCGACCGCCGTCGGGAAGCTGATCACCGCCGCCAGCGCGGAGTCGAACCTCAAACGGCTGACACTGGAACTCGGCGGCAAGGCACCCAGCATCATCGCCTCGGACGCCGACATCGACGCCGCCGTCGCGGGCAACCTCGCGGGCGCCACGCTCAACAGCGGACAGGTCTGCGCCGCGTACACCCGGTTCTTCGTGGACCGCAAGCGTGAACAGGAGTTCGTCGCGAAACTGGCCGCCGGTCTCGAAGGGCTCAAACTCGGACCCGGCATCGACGAGTCGTCGCAACTCGGGCCGCTGGTGTCCGCGAAGCACCGCGACCACGTCGACTTCCTCGTCTCGACCGGCCGTGAGCAGGGCGCCGAACTGGTCACCGGCGGCGAGGCCCTCGACCGGGACGGCTACTTCTACACGCCGACCCTGTTCGCCGGTGTCGCCGATGACATGACGATCATGCGTGAGGAGATCTTCGGCCCGGTCCTCGCCGTGACCGCCTACGACGACCAGGACGAGCTGCTGGCACGGGCGAACGACACCGAGTACGGGCTCGCGGCCACCGTGTGGACCCGCGACATCGGCGTCGCACAGCGGTTCGCCAACGGCATCCGGGCGGGCGCGGTCTTCGTCAACATGCCGCCGATCCCCGACATGGCCGCGCCATGGGGCGGGTACAAGGCGTCGGGCTGGGGGCGCGAGATGGGGCCGTGGGCGATCGACGCGTACACCGAGATCAAGTCCGTCTGGCTGCACTACTCGTGACCGCAGGCGACGCGGTGAACTCGACCGCGATGAGCAAGTCGCAGATCGCCTACCAGTGGATCAAGGCCAGGATCGGCGACGGCACCTTCTCCCCCGGCTACCGCCTCGTGTTCGGGCAGATCGCGCAGGAACTCGGGTTCAGCACGGTACCCGTACGCGAGGCGGTCCGGCGGCTGGAGGCCGAGGGGCTGGTGACCTACGAGCACAACATCGGCGCGCAGGTCGCGATGGCCGACGAGAGCGACTACCAGAACACGATGCAGACGCTCGCGCTGGTCGAGGGCTACGCGGCCGCGCTGGCCGCGCCGTCGTTACCCGCCAAGGCCCTCGACGAGGCCAAGGGCCTCAACGCGGAACTGACCGCCTGCCTCGACAACTTCGAGCCGTCGCGGTTCACCGCGCTGAACCGCGACTTCCACCGCGTGCTGTTCGGGACGTGTCCCAATCCCCAGGTGCTCGACCTGGTCAACCGGGGGTGGAACCGGCTGGCCGGGCTGCGCACGTCGACGTTCAGCTTCGTCCCCGGCCGCGCGCACGAATCCGTGCTGGAGCACCAAAAGATCCTCGATTTGTTCGACCGGAGCGCGCCGGCCGGGGAGATCGAACTGGCCGTACGGGAGCACCGGCTGACGACGCTGGAGACCTTTTTGGCATACCAAGCGGGACGGCACCCTTAGTGGTCGGTTTCGGAAGTCCTTCGGGGTCTCGACGGCCCAGCTTCCCGCTGGACGTACGGCCGAAAGGTCCGAGTACAACCCGGTACGAGGACCTTCCGGCCGCACGCCCAGCGGAAACCTGGATC
>NZ_JBFBBY010000228.1:0-9920 GCF_040682875.1 Amycolatopsis sp. NPDC051071
CAAGGGACCTTTGCTATCACTTTCCTAAAGAGAGTGATAGCAAAGGTCCCTTGCTACCGCGACAGCGACCGAGCGCCTACTTCCGCTTGATCATGCTCCGCACCTTCTTGATGGTCTGTTCGAAGTCGGAGTCGAACGGGTTGTCGTGCACCAGGTAGGTCCACGTCGTGTTCGCCCGCCGCACGCCCGCGTCACCGAGATCGATTCCGTCATCGGTGATCTCCGCGTCCTCCAGCGTCTTCGCCGACCGCTCGGCCGCCTCCGGGATGATCTTGTGGAACTCGGGGATCGCCGCCCGGTGGAATTCGTCGATCGGCGTCTCCCGCGCCAGCGCCCGCAGGTGGATGCTCTCCCGCACGTCGGTCAGGAACGCCAGGTGGTCCGACCACAGCTGGTCGATGTGGAACAGCAGCACCTCCCGGCTCAGCTGTTCCACGCGAGCCTCGTCGTCGACCTTCTCCGAGAGCTCCTTGAACTTCTCCGGCTGCGCCTTCTCCAGCACCTCCGCCGCGTGCGCCGTCCGCAGCGTCTTGTCCCGGTACTCGAGCAGCTCACGGCGCTGCCGCTCGATCAGCCGCGTGTAGCGCCAGGTGTTCCGGTGGATTTCGAGGTCGACACCCTCGGCCACGCGTTGCGCGTGGTTGATCTGCCGCAGCGCCGCCGGGTCGGTGACCTCGCCACTGCCCACGTCGGAACTGATGCCCTCGGGCACGTCCGGCGCGTTCGACAGCACGAGTTCGTCGTTCAGGCTGGCGAAGAACACCGCGCTGCCCGGGTCACCCTGCCGCCCGGACCGGCCGCGCAGCTGCCCGTCCAGCCTGCTCGACGGGTAGCGGGCGGTGCCGATCACGTGCAGGCCGCCCAGCTCGACGACCTCGTCGCGGCCGTCGCCGTCCTTGCCGCCGAGCCGGATGTCGGTACCGCGACCGGCCATCTGGGTCGAAACGGTGACCGCGCCCTTCTTGCCGGCGTCGGCGATGATCTCCGCTTCTTCGGCGTCGTTGCGCGCGTTGAGCACGACGCATTCGAGCTCGGCCTTCGCCAGCTTCTCGGCCAGCTCTTCGGATTCGGCGACGTCCTGGGTACCCACGAGGATCGGCCGCCCGGACTCGTGCACCCGCCGGATCTCCTCCTCGATCGCGCGCAGCTTCTGCGACGGCGACCCGAAGATCCGGTCCTCCTGGTCTTCGCGGATGTTCGGCGTGTTCGGCGGGATGACCGCGACCTCGAGTTCGTAGAACTCACGCAGCTGCTCGGCGACCGCGACCGCGGTACCGGTCATGCCCGCGACCTCGGGGTAGCGCGCGAGCAGCGCCTGCACGGTGATCGAGTCGAGGATCTCGCCCCGGTCGGTCGCTTTGACCTGCTCTTTCGCCTCGACGGCGGCCTGGAGGCCGTCCGGCCAGCGCTGCAGTTCGGCGACGCGGCCGCGCGCGGCGTTGATCAGCTGCACCTTGCCGTCGCGCACGAGGTAGTCGACGTCGCGCGTGAGCAGAGCGTGCGCGTGCAGCGCGACGTTCACCGCGGGCAGCCGGTCCGAACCCGTGTCGTCGTAAAGGTTGATGTCGTCGCCGAGAGCCTTCTCGACGACCGAAGCGCCTGCCTTGGTCAACCAGGCGTTGCGGCCGTCGGCGTCGGTCTCGTAATGCAGCCCGAGCCGCAGCCGCCGGACGATGTTCGCGACCTCTTCGTCGGCGTCGGTATGGTCGATCGATCCGGCCATCACCAGCGGCACGCGGGCCTCGTCGACCAGGACGGAGTCCGCCTCGTCGACGATCGCCACCTCGGGCGCGCGCTGGACCAGATCCTCTTCGCGCGTCACCAGGCGGTCGCGGAGCACGTCGAAGCCGATCTCGCTGACTGCGCCGTACGTGACTTCCTTCGCGTACGCCTCGCGGCGCTCGTCCCGGGAGTGAGCCGGTTCGATCCAGCCGACGGACACGCCGAGCAGGTCGTAGATCGGGCCCATCCACTCCGCGTCACGGCGGGCGAGGTAGTCGTTCACCGTGACGACGTGGACATGCTTGCCGCGCAGGGCGTACCCCGCACCCGCCAGCGCACCCGCCAGCGTCTTGCCCTCACCGGTCTCCATCTGCACGATATGCCCGCTGAGCAGGCCCATCGTGCCGAGCAGCTGAACGTCGAAGGCTCGCTCACCGAGTGCCCGCCGCGCGGCCTCACGGCCGAGCGCGCACACCTCGATCAGCTGGTCGTTGCCGAAGGACGTGGCGTCGCGAAGCTTGCCGGCCCGCTCTGTCAGCTCCTCGTCGGAAAGCTTTTCCAACTCGGGCTCGAGCTTCTCGATGGCCGGCAGCAGCGCTTCGTAGCGGGTCAGCTCGACGCTGCCCGGCCGCTGGATGATCCGGCGCAGCTTCTTGCCCACCCGGCTGATCAGTGCTGCCACCCCTGTGCTCCCGTCTGTTCCTCATGCCGTCCGCACCCGTACCACCAACGCGGTGGTGGTGCGGCCGAGTTCCACGGCCGATGGCACGATCCAACCGTGTCCACTCATGTCAGCGCCAGGTCCCGTGCCCGCCGATTCGTCGCGATCTCGCTGTCCGGCCTGCTCGCCGTCACCTTCGCGGCGTGCTCGTCGGGAGAGGGTAGAACCCAGCCGCCGGCACCGGTGACCGAGTCGCACGCTCCGACGGGACAGGTGCCCGCAGGACTCGAGAAGTTCTACGGACAGAGTCTGACCTGGGCCGACTGTGCACCCTACGCGACATTCGATGACGCAAAAGCGGCGTTTCGAGTGAAGGACGCACAGTGTGCCCGGCTGACCGTCCCTCTCGACTACGCGAAGCCTGACGGCGACTCGATCACGCTCGGCCTGCTGCGCCGGAAGGCGCTGGAAACCGACGAAAGGATTGGCTCGCTCGTGGTCAACCCCGGTGGCCCCGGCGCCTCCGGCATGCAGGCCGCGGCAGGCCTCGCCTCTCGGACCGCGACCAATGAGCTGGGCAAACGCTTCGACATGGTCGGTTTCGACCCGCGTGGCATCGGCGCGAGCCAACCGCAGATCCGCTGCCTGACCGACGCGGAACGCGATGCGGACCGGGCGGATGACAGCGAAACGGACGGGTCACCCGACGGAGTGAAAAAGCAGGAGTCCGAGTCCCAGGACTTCGCGACCAAGTGCGGCGAGCGGACCGAGCACGGCGCCTCGATGCTCGCGAACGTGGGCACCCGCGACGTCGTCAAGGACATGGACGTCCTGCGTTCGGTTCTCGGCGACCCGAAGCTGAGCTACCTCGGCTACTCGTACGGAACCCGGATCGGCTCGGCCTACGCGGAGGCGTTCCCGACGAACGTCCGCGCGCTGGTGCTCGACGGCGCCGTCGACCCGGAGCAGGACGCGGTGGAATCGCTGGTCGCGCAGGGGCAGGGCTTCGGCAAGGCGTTCGGGGAGTTCTCCAACTGGTGTGCCGCGCGGGAGGATTGCGCTCTCGGGCGCGACACCGCGGGTGTGACGAAGGCGTTCCAGGATTTGGTGCGGCCGCTGATCGACTTCCCCGTCCCGGTCAGCGACGGCCGGAAACTGTCGTACGAGGACGCGACGACAGGCGTGATCCAAGCCCTCTACCAGGAAGATCTCTGGGAACCGCTGAACACCGCGCTCAACGAACTGAAGCGCCAGCGCGGCGACGGCCTGGAAAAACTGGCCGACCTCTACAACGAACGCGGCGCCGACGGCCGCTACGGGACGACGCAGGACGCGTTCGTCGCGATCCGATGCGTCGACGACCCGCGAGTCACCGATCCGGCGAAGATCTTGGACGCGCAGAAGCGCTACGCGCAGGCCGCGCCGTTCCTCGACGACGGCAAACCGGACGGCGCCGCGCTCGACTCCTGTGCCTTCTGGCCGGTGCCGAACACCTCGGAGCCGCACCAGCCCAATGTCGAGGGCTTGCCGAAGACGCTGGTCATCTCGACGACCAACGACCCGGCGACGCCCTATCAAGCGGGCGTCAACCTCGCGAAAGCGATCAAGGGAGCTTTGCTGACGTTCGAGGGGAACCAGCACACGGTGTTCCTCCAGGGCGTCTCGTGCGTCGACCAGATCGGCATCGAATACCTGGTGAACGGCGCGATCCCGGCCGAGGGCGCACGCTGCGCGGCCAAGTAAGGAGTTCGGCGCGAACGCCGTGACCGGCCGGAGACGCTGCGAAGATCGCGAGATGCGTCTTCGCCGCGTCCCGGCCGTGCTCGCCGTCGCCGTGCTGGTCGCTTTGTGCACGACGCAGCAGCCACAGCCAGCTCCACAAACCGGACATCGAGGCCTGCCGAAGCCGCTGGTCATCTCGACCACGAACGCTCCGGCGACCCCCTACGCGTCCGGCGTGAACCTCGCGCGGGACCTCAAGGGAGCTTTGCTCACCTACGAGGGCGCGCAGCACACCGTCTTCCTCGACGGCGCCCTCCCCCCGGCACCCGCTGCACCTAGCCCCGGGGGAGCAAGGGACCTTTGCTATCGCCGAAGCCGCTGACCAGGCCTTTCGCCGATCAGGGCAGCAAGGGACCTTTGCTATCGCCCGTCCCCGACGACCACCGCGTCATGCCTGGTCAACGCCAGTTCCAGCATCACCGCGAACTCCTCCGGCTTCGTCGGCGGCACCTGCACCCACACCCGCATCAGCCGCCGCGGCTCGGCCTTCGAAATCCACAGCTTCACGAACACGTCCGACCGAATCTCCGGCACGATCCCGCCGATCACCGCGGCGGGCACCTTCGCGGCAATCCGCACCGAGTCGGTGTCCTGCACCCGCTCCCACCGTTCGCCCCGCAGCTCGGTCGCCCCGAGCAGCAGCCGCCGAAGCCCGCCGTCGGCCCCGAGCATCGCTTGAGGCGTGTAAGGCGCCGAAGCCGGAACCACCCGCTCCACACCAGGCCCACTGAGCGTGATCTCCGAGCCGGACAGCCGGTACTTGACCTTCACCCGCTCGAAGTCATCCTGCAGATCGGCATTACCGACCGCGCCACCGTCGAGACTGATTTCGCCGTCGAGCCCCCGCACGGGCAGCCCGCTGACGACGCCGTTCACCCCGAGTGTGAACCGCACGCTGCGCATCGAGACGAGGGAGTCGGCCGCCGCGCTCACGAATTCAGTCGCCGAGGGCAACGGGGGCGACCCCGCGCAGCCGCCGATGAGCCCGATCGTAAGCAGCAGCGCCGGGACGAGGTGACGGCAGCGCATGGCCAGAGCCTATGGCCTTGGCCCGATTCTTTCGCACGGTGTCCTTCCAGCCGCTTCCGTGGCGAGCCGCGGTAGACGACGCTCTCCCCGTGGAACTTGAAACCCGTTCGCCCCGACTCCACCGTGCGTGGTTCGTCGCCGCGGCAGCGTTCGTCGCGCTCCTCGCCGCCGCCGGTTTCCGCGCGGCACCCGGCGTGCTCATCGACCCGCTTCACAACGAGTTCGGCTGGTCGCGCGCGACGATCGCGTCAGCCGTCTCCGTGAACCTCGTGCTCTACGGCCTCTTCTCACCCTTCGCCGCCGCCCTGATGGAACGCTTCGGCATGCGACGGGTCGCGTCGACGGCGTTGTTCGTGGTCGCGATCGGCGCCGGCGGCACGGTCTTCATGAGCGCGAGCTGGCAGCTCATCCTCTGCTGGGGTGTCCTGGTCGGCGTCGGGACCGGCTCGATGGCGATGAGCTTCGCCGCGACGGTCGCCGCCCGCTGGTTTGTCCGCAGCCGCGGCGTCGTCACCGGGGTCCTCACCGCCGCGGGCGCCACCGGCCAGCTGATCTTCCTGCCGATCGTCGCGAACCTCGCCATCGACTCTGGCTGGCGGACGGCGTCGCTCGTCATCGCCATCGCCGCACTGGCCGTCGTCCCCGTCGTCCTTCTGGTGGTCCGCGATCACCCATCCGACGTCGGAACGACCGCGTACGGCGCCGAGCCGGGCGAAGTCGCCCCGACCATCCGTACGGGTGGTTCCGCCCGTCGCGCCCTCTCGGTGCTCGGCACGGCCGCGCGCACCCGGACGTTCTGGCTGCTCGCCGCCGGCTTCGCGATTTGCGGCGCCACGACGAACGGCCTGGTCAGTACCCATTTCGTCCCCGCGGCGCACGACCACGGCATGCCGCAGACCACCGCGGCGGGCCTGCTCGCACTGGTCGGGATCTTCGACGTCGTCGGAACGATCGCCTCCGGCTGGCTCACCGACCGGGTGGATCCGCGCATCCTGCTCGGCGTCTACTACGCCCTTCGCGGTGTTTCGCTGGCCCTGCTCCCACAGCTGTTGAGCGGATCGGTGGAACCGAGCATGTGGGCGTTCATCATCTTCTACGGCCTCGATTGGGTGGCCACGGTTCCACCGACGGTCGCGCTCTGCGTCCGCCAGTTCGGCGCCGCCGGCCCGATCGTCTTCGGCTGGGTGTTCGCCAGTCACCAGCTCGGCGCCGGTCTCGCGGCCTTCGGCGCAGGCGCGATCCGCGATTCCTCCGGGAGCTACGCGCCCGCCTGGTACATCGCCGCGGGCCTCGCGGTGCTCGCTTCGGTCGCCTCGCTGTCGATCGCGAAAGCGGTCAAACCCGAACCGGTTCTGGTGGGGTGATCCACCACTTCCGGTCGTACGGCGCGTCGCGAAACATGTCGTTAACACGTTCTCGTTAGGGTGCGGCCATGGATCGCCAGCAGGAGTTCGTGCTCCGCACCTTGGAAGAGCGCGACATCCGTTTCGTCAGGCTCTGGTTCACCGACGTGCTGGGGTTTCTCAAGTCCGTCGCGGTGGCCCCGGCCGAGCTCGAGGGTGCCTTCAGCGAAGGGATCGGCTTCGACGGGTCGGCCATCGAGGGATTCGCGCGTGTCTACGAGTCCGACATGGTCGCGAAGCCCGACCCGGCCACGTTCCAGGTCTTGCCATGGGAGACCCCGGATGGAGGCCCGTACTCGGCGCGCATGTTCTGCGACATCGCGATGCCGGACGGCTCCCCGTCCTGGGCGGACCCCCGGCACGTCCTGCGCAGGCAGCTTTCGAAGGCGGCCGAAGCGGGTTTCACCTGCTACGTCCACCCTGAGATCGAGTTCTTCCTGCTCGCCAGCCTTCCGGATGACGGCAGCGAGCCCGAGCCCGCGGACAACGGGGGGTACTTCGACCAGGCCAGTCACGCGACCGCGACGCACTTCCGCCGTCATGCCATCGAGACGCTCGAAGCGATGGGGATCTCGGTCGAGTTCAGCCATCACGAGGGTGCGCCCGGTCAGCAGGAGATCGACCTCAGGTACGCCGATGCGCTGACCATGGCCGACAACGTGATGACCTTCCGTTACGTCGTCAAAGAGGTCGCGCTCACTCAGGGTGTCCGCGCGACGTTCATGCCGAAACCGTTCACCAACCAGCCGGGTTCCGGCATGCACACCCACGTGAGCTTGTTCGAAGGCGACCGCAACGCCTTCTACGACGCCGAAGACCCGTACGAGTTGTCAGCGACCGGTAAAGCCTTCGTGGCAGGGCTGTTGCATCACGCGAAAGAGATCTCGGCCGTCACCAACCAGTGGGTGAACTCCTACAAGCGGCTGATCAGCGGCAGCGAGGCTCCGACGACCGTCTCGTGGGGCCGGGCCAACCGCTCCGCGCTGGTCAGGGTCCCGATGTACTCGCCAGGCAAGGCGTCGTCACGGCGTGTGGAGATCCGCACGCTCGACTCTGCGTGCAACCCCTATCTGGCGTATTCGGTCATCCTGGCCGCCGGCCTCAAGGGCATCGAGAAAGGCTACGAGCTGCCGCCGCCCGCCGAGGACAACATCTGGCAGCTCTCGGACGCCGAACGCCGCGCGGCCGGGTATGCCCAGCTCCCGCAGAACCTCGGCGAGGCCTTGTCCGAGATGGAGAAATCGGAACTTCTACCCGAAGCGCTCGGAGAGCACGTTTACGACTTCTTCCTGCGCAATAAACGTGTTGAATGGGATAACTACCGCAGTGCGGTGACCCCGTACGAACTGCGGACCCTGCTTCCGGTGCTCTAGAAGGAGACCTGATGGTGCGGCGACCAGTGTTCCGAATCCTGACGACACTGGTCGCCGTGACCGTCGCGGCGAGTGCCGCTCCGGCGGCGTCCGCCACTGGCAGGTCCTTCGATCTCGACTCCGCCGACATCCCCGCGCTTCAGGCGCGCATGTCATCCGGACGGCTGACAGCGGTGGGTCTGACCTCGGCTTACCTCGATCGGATCCACAAGGTCGACCGCAAGGTGAACGCCGTCATCGCGGTCAATCCGGCCGCCCTCGCGCAGGCCGCGGAGAGTGACTTCCGACGTCGCACGGGCAAGTCGCGCGGACCCCTCGACGGCATCCCGATCCTGGTGAAGGACAACGTCGGCACCCGCTCGATGCAGACGACCGCCGGCTCGCGGGCCCTCCGCGGCAAGCCCGCGCAGGACGCGACCCTGATCCGCCGTCTGCGTGACGCGGGCGCGGTACTCCTCGGCAAGGCGAACCTGTCTGAATGGGCGAACTTCCGCGCCGCCAAACCCACTTCCGGGTGGTCGGGCGTCGGTGGGCAGACGAACAACCCGTACGTACTCGATCGCAATCCTTGTGGGTCATCCGCCGGATCGGCCGCGGGCGTCGCGGCGTCACTGGCCCAGGTCGCGATCGGCAGCGAGACCGACGGCTCGATCGTCTGCCCGGCCGGGATGACCTCGACCGTTGGCCACAAACCGAGCCTCGGCCTGGTGAGCCGGACCGGCGTGGTGCCGATCTCGGCCGAACAGGACACCGCGGGCCCGATGGCCAGGCACGTCGTCGACGTCGCACTCACCCTGTCCGCGCTTCAGGGCCGTGACCCGAGCGACCCCGCCACCGGCGAGTACCCGCCGAACCAGCTCACCGACTACGCCGCCCAGTTGCGGCCCGGTGTGCTGAAGGGCGCCCGCATCGGGCTCTGGCGTCTGCCGGTGCTCGGCCCGGACGTCGATGCCGTCGTCCTGCGAACCAAGAACGCGCTGGTCAAGGCCGGTGCCGAGGTTGTCGAGGTCACCCCGCCCTACCAGGCCAGGCTCGGTGAACTGGAGTTCCCGGCGCTGCTCACCGAGTTCCACCGCGACATCGATCGCTACCTGGCCACACGCCCCGAAGGCCCGCGAGACCTCGCCGCACTGATCGCTTACAACAAGTCCGACCCGCTGGAGCAGACCTGCTTCGCCGGCCAGGAACTCTTCGAGCAGGCACTCGCCGCTCCCGGCCCGTCCGACCCGGGGTACCTGGCCATGCGTCGCGAGCTGACCGACCTCGCGAAACGCTCGATCGACGAGACGCTCGCCAAGTACCGCCTCGACGCGATCGCCGCCCCCACGAACCCGCCCGCCTGGAAGACCGACTGCAAGACCGGCGACAACGACGTGATCCCGTCGTCGACACCCGCCGCGGTCTCGGGGTACCCGGCCGTCACCGTGCCTGCCGGGTTCGTCGGCGAGCTCCCGGTCGGGATCTCGTTCATGGCGGGGCAGTGGACGGACGCCCGAGTGCTCGCCTACGCGGCTGACTTCGAACGCGTCGTCCCCGCCCGCAAACCGCCCCGCTACCTGAAGACCGTCGGATGACGGCGGTTCGTACCGGCTGACCTGCGGCGATGTCGTTAAGTGACCCCCCTGTTTTCAGGGGGTTCCGGGGCATGTAATCTTCTCTTCGTCGCCAAGAACACCGGGCCGCCGGGGCCGAAAAGCCCCAGGCCAGGAACATGGGCCGAGCGGGTTGACACCGCGAATCGGACCAGGTAACGTTCGGCGTCGGCCCACGAGCGGCCGCCGACTCCCTACAGCTAAGACCGTAGGATTCGGCATGCTCGACCAAAATGCTTATGAATATCGCTTTGAAACAAAGCGTGTTGCTTGAGAACTCAACAGTGTGCTAGTGAACTAAGCCAGTAGAGCTTATTGTTTTTGAACCTCGTTTGAGGTTTCTTTGAGTGCATTAAAT